>NZ_JBFUIU010001122.1:0-2339 GCF_056401695.1 Variovorax sp. P4_D9 | reverse complement strand
CGGCCTGCTCGGCATCATGCTGGCATTCGGCCTGCTCGTGTTCCGGCATCCCACGGTCGAGCTCTTTCCCTCTCGCAAGCCATCGGCATGAGGCTGCTGCACCTGATTCCCTCCGTCGATCTTCGCGGTGGCGGGCCGATCGAAGGCGTGCTTCGAATCCACGAGGCGCTCGTCGCGCTCGGCCACGAGAGCGAGCTGCTGTCGCTGGACGATCCATCCTCGGCCTGGGTTCGCGAATGCCCGGCTCCGCTCCATGCGGTGGGGCCGTCGCGCACCAGCTACCTGTACAACGCGAATGCCGTGGCATGGCTGCGCGAGCATGCAGACGGCTACGACGCGGTGATCGTGAACGGCCTCTGGCAGTACGCCGGCTTCGCCGCCTGGCGCGCGCTGCATGCGTCGACCACGCCCTATTTCGTCTACACCCACGGCATGCTCGATCCGTGGTTCAAGCGGCGCTATCCGCTCAAGCACCTGAAGAAGTGGCTCTACTGGCCCTGGGGCGAATACCGCGTGCTGCGCGACGCCGCCGCCGTCATCTTTACCTGCGAGGAGGAACGTCTTCTCGCGCGGCAATCCTTCTGGCTCTATCGCGCCCGGGAGGTCGTGGGATCGTACGGCACCTCCGAGCCGCCTTCGGACGCGGCAGGCCTGACCGAGATCTTCCTGAACCGGTTTCCCGAACTCCGGGGCAAGCGGGCGCTGCTCTATCTTGGGCGCGTCCACGAGAAGAAAGGCGGCGATCTCCTGGTCGACGCCTTCGCCCGAGTGGCGGACGCGGCGCCCGACCTGCATTTGGTCATGGCTGGGCCCGGCGAAGAGGCCCTGGCGGGACTACTCAAGCGCCGTGCCGAGGAACTCGGCGTGGCGGCCCGCATCACCTGGACCGGTATGCTGCAGGGCGAGCTCAAATGGGGCGCCTTCCACGCGGCTGACGTGTTCTGCCTGCCGTCGCACCAGGAGAACTTCGGCATCGCCGTGGTCGAGGCCCTGGCCTGCGGCAAGCCGGTCCTGCTCAGCGACAAGGTCAACATCTGGCGCGAGATCGAACAGGACGGTGCGGGCATCGTGGCCTCCGACACGCTGGCCGGCACGATCGACACGCTGCAGCGCTGGCTGGCGCTGGCGCCGGCAGAGGCGGCTGCCATGCGGGTTGCGGCGCAGCGCTCGTTCCGAGAGCGCTTCCAGGTCGGCCAGGTGGCGGAAAAGCTGGTACGGATCGTCAGCGAGAGCGCGACCGGGCCGGATGCGTCGGCCCTGTCGAAGGAACGCCGAACCGGCGCTGGAATGCTGTCCGAGGGTCAATGAAGCTTCTCGTCTACGGAATCAATTTCGCGCCGGAACTGACCGGCATCGGCAAATACACAGGCGAGATGGTGGCTTGGCTCGCAGCCAGGGGCCATGAGGTGCGGGTGGTGACGGCACCGCCCTATTACCCGGATTGGGCGGTCTGGCCCGACTACAGCGGCTCGCGCTACACCCGCGAGGACTGGTACGGCGCCTCCGTCTTCCGCGCGCCGCTGTGGGTGCCGCGCAAGGTGACGGGGCTGAAGCGGCTGCTCCACTTGGCCAGCTTCGCGCTGTCGAGCATTCCCACGCTGCTGGCGCAATGGCGCTGGAAGCCCGATGTGGTGTGGGTGACCGAACCGCCGCTGTTCTGTACGCCCGCGGCGCTTGCCTTCGCGCGGCTGCGCTCGGCGAAGGCGTGGCTGCACATCCAGGACTACGAGGTCGACGCGGCCTTCGAACTGGGCCTGCTCAAGGGAGCCGGCGCCCGCTCCTTCGTCGCCGCCGTCGAACGCGGGCTGATGCGCCGCTTCGACCGTATCTCGACGATCTCCCTGCGCATGATGGAGYGCGCGAGCAGCAAGGGCACGGAGGACGCGCGGCTGGTCTCGCTGCCGAACTGGGCCGACGTGTCGGCCGTGCAGCCGCTGCGGGCGGCAAGCCCCTATCGCGCGGAACTGGGCATCAGGCCCGATGCCGTCGTGGCGCTCTATTCCGGCAACATGGGCGCCAAGCAGGGGCTGGAACTGCTGGCCGAGATGGCCCGCCTGCTTCAGCAGCAGCCCGGTCTCGAGTTCGTGTTCTGCGGCAATGGCGCCGGCCGCGCCGACCTGATGCAGCGCTGCGACAAGCTCGCCAACGTGCGCTTTCTCGACCTGCAGCCAGTCGAGCGTCTCGGCGACCTGCTGGGCCTCGCCGACATCCACCTGCTGCCGCAGCGTGCGGACGCCGCCGACCTGGTGATGCCCTCCAAGCTCACCGGCATGCTCAGCAGCGGCCGGCCGGTCGTCGCCGGCGCAGGGGCCGAGACGCAACTGGGCAAGGTGGTCTCC
>NZ_JBFUIU010001121.1:0-2340 GCF_056401695.1 Variovorax sp. P4_D9 | reverse complement strand
GCGTAGGGGGGAGCGTTATCGCAGGAAGGTCTGTGAGCGTCATCGAGCGCTTGCAATATGCCATCGGCAACGCGCTCTTCTATCGCCCCATGCGTGCACAGCTGGGCATGAGTCGGATCAGAGTTGYGTACACAGCGGGCGAGGCGATCGGTCCGGATCTACTCAAGTTCTTTCGCTCAATCGGTATCAATCTCAAGCAGCTCTACGGCACAACCGAGACCGCCGTTTTCGTCTGTCTCCAACCCGACGCCAATGTCAAGCCAGAGACCGTCGGAGTTCCAGCACCCGGTGTCGAGATCAGGGTTTCTGAAGCTGGCGAATTGCTCGTGAAGTCGCCTGGATCGCTCAGGGAGTACTACCAGAATCTACAAGCCACCCGCGAGGTGCTCGATGCCGATGGCTGGTACCACACGGGCGATGCCGCACTGATTGATACAGACGGCCACGTCCGGATTGTCGACCGGCTCAAGGACGTGGGGCGACTAGCCGGGGGGCTCTACGACGGCTCGACCTTTGCACCAAAGTTTGTCGAGAACAAGCTGAAGTTTTCACCTTACATCAAAGAAGTCGTTGCCTTCGGTCATGCCAGGGACCGGGTATGCGCCTTCATCAATATCGACTTCGAAGCCATCGGTAGCTGGGCGGAGCGCCGGAACCTCGCCTACTCGGGGTATACCGACCTCGCGCAGAAGCCCGCGGTGGCAGAGTTGATTCAACGCAGCGTCGAATCGGCGAATGCCGAGCTTGCTCTAGACGAACTTGTGGCTGGCAATCAAATCAGTCGCTTCCTCGTACTCCACAAGGAACTGGACGCGGACGATGGAGAGCTGACGCGCACACGCAAAGTGCGCAGAGGAATCATTGCTGATCGCTATCAAGTCCTGGTGGAAGCGCTTTTTAGCGGCGCGACGGAGCAATACGTTGAAACCGAAATCAGCTTCGAAGACGGCCGCAAGGGCGTCGCGGCAGCGACGCTGGCCATCCACGATGCGAAAACGTTCGCGAACCTGAGGCGAGCTGCTTGAACGCGCGGCTTGAATCTCGGCTAAACCATCTAGGAGACAGTGTGCTGACAGCCATAGAGAGCCCTTCGCTGGCGACCACAAGCCGACAGGAGCGCGAGGAGGATAGCGACGGGAAAGTGTCTCGCCCGCAGGGCCAGGTCACGGCTGAGCACCAAGCATCGTCCGCCAACTCGACGCTCTTGGACGTCAGGAACATTACCCTGAGGTTTGGCGGCGTCAAGGCGCTCACCGACATCAGCTTCGATGTTCGAGCCCACGAGGTCCGCTCGATCATCGGCCCCAACGGTGCTGGCAAGAGCTCGATGCTGAACTGCATCAATGGTGTCTACCAGCCTCAGGAAGGATCGATCTCTTTTCAGGGGCAGACCTTCAAACACATGAACTCGCGTCAAGTAGCCGAGATGGGCATTGCACGCACGTTCCAGAACCTGGCCCTGTTCAAGGGCATGAGCGTCCTCGACAACTTGATGACTGGTCGCAACCTCAAGATGAAGGTCAACCCCCTTCTGCAGGCGTTGCGGTGGGGCCCCGCTCAAAAAGAAGAGCTAGCGCATCGGGCCAAGGTCGAGGAAATCATCGATTTCCTGGAGATTCAGCCCTATCGCAAGACGCCCGTCGGCAAGCTGCCTTATGGCCTGCAAAAGCGAGTCGACCTCGGACGCGCGCTGGCGATGGAGCCCAAGGTGCTCCTGCTCGACGAGCCAATGGCCGGGATGAATGTCGAGGAAAAGCAGGACATGTGCCGATTCATTCTCGAGGTGAACCAGGAACTCGGGGTGACGGTTGTGCTGATCGAGCATGACATGAGCGTCGTGATGGACATCAGCGACCGGGTCGTCGTGCTGGACTACGGCAAGAAGATCGGCGATGGCGCGCCGGACGAAGTGATGGCGAACGAAGACGTGATCCGAGCCTACCTCGGCACACAACACTAGGGACTGAGATGGCATTCTTTCTTGAAACGGTCATCGGGGGATTGATGGCCGGCATGTTGTATTCGCTGATCGCCATCGGGTTCGTGTTGATCTACAAGGCCTCGGGCGTCTTCAATTTCTCCCAGGGAGCGATGGTGCTTTTCGCGGCGCTTGCCATGGCCCGCTTCGCAAGCTGGTTCCCGCTTTGGTTCGGCTTCGAGAGCCAGCTCCTGGAGAATCTGCTGGCCTTCTTCGCTGCCATGGCGGTGATGGTTGCCGTCGCCTGGAGCATCGAGCGCCTGGCCTTGCGGCATCTGGTGAATCAGGAAGGCGTCACGCTGTTGATGGCGACGCTAGGCATCGCGTACTTCCTCGATGGGTTGGGTCAGACGATCTTCGGC
>NZ_JBFUIU010001120.1:0-2344 GCF_056401695.1 Variovorax sp. P4_D9 | reverse complement strand
GAGCTTCCGCTGATCGTGATTTCCACCGCGATGACCGAGGAGGAGGCGGTGGATTGCATGAAGGCCGGCGCCACGGACTACGTGCTCAAGCAGCGCTTGCGGCGGCTGGGTTTCTCGGTGCGGCGAGCGCTCGCCGAACAACGGCAGAAGGCGGCGCTGCGCCAGGCGGAAGAAGACCTGCGTGCCCTGAACGCCGACCTGGAGGCGCGCGTGCGCCTGCGCACCGCCGAACTGGAAACAGCCAACGCGTTCCTGAACTCGGTGATCCAGCACATTCCCTATCAAGTCATGGTCAAGGACGCCAAGGACCTGAAGGTCGTCCGCGTCAACCGCAGCATGGAGGAGATGACGGGGCGCAGCCAACAGGAGTTGCTGGGCAAGACGACTCACGAAATCGTCAATTCCAAAGAGGAGGCTGACTTCTTCACGGCCAAGGACAAGGAAGCGCTGGCGCTGGGCCGGGAAGTGGACATCCCCGAGGAGACCCTGCATGCACACGATGGCAGCGTGCGCGTCCTCCACGCGAAGAAGATTCCGATCCTCGACGAGGCCGGCCGGCCGCGCTACCTGCTGACCATGGCGGAAGACGTGACGGAAAGGAAGAAGAAGGAGCGTGAAATCGAGCGGCTGAATGCGGCCCTGGCGCAGCGCAGCTCGGAGGTGGAAGCCGCCAACCGCGCCAAGGGTATCTTCCTGGCCACCATGAGCCACGAGATCAGGACGCCCATGAACGGCGTCCTGGGCATGCTGGAATTGCTGAGCCTGACCGAACTGGACGCCGAGCAGCGCGAGACGCTCGGGCTGGTGCGGGAATCGAGCCGGTCGCTGCTGCGCATCATCGACGACATCCTCGATTTYTCGAAGATCGAGGCCGGCAAGCTGGAGGTCCGCCCCGAGGTCGTCTCGATCAAGCGSCTGGTCGAGGAGGTGCAGAGCMTCTAYCTGGGCAATGCCAGCAGCAAGGGSCTGATCGTCCGSCGGATGGTCGACCCGCGCRTCAGTCCSGCGCTGCGGGTCGATCCGGTGCGCCTGCGYCARATCCTCAACAACTTCGTCAGCAACGCGATCAAGTTCACYTCCGMGGGCTGGATCGACATCAACGTGCAGTGGMTGGGACGGGYGGAGGGACAGGAAAAACTGCGATTCGAGGTGAAGGACACCGGCATCGGYATCTCTCCGGAGGACCAACAGCGCCTGTTTCAGCCCTTCAGCCAGGCTGACGGCGACGAGGGCCGGCGGCGGCCAGGTGGCACCGGACTGGGACTGGTCATCTCCCGGCAGCTGGCCCAGATGATGGGTGGCTCGATCCATATGGAAAGCGCGCCGGGGATGGGCACGACAATCACCCTGGCATTGTCGCTGCCGGTCGCCGAGCCCCTGCCAGGCAGCGGTGCCGACAACGAGCGAGCGCTCTCGACGGCCACGGTCCTGCGCCGCGTGGCCCCCGGCACCGCGCAGGCCGAGACGGAGGGAACGCTGGTGCTCCTGGTCGATGACCACCCCGTCAACCGCATGCTGATCCTGCGCCAGGTGCGAACGCTGGGCTATGCCGCCAAGACCGCCGACGATGGCCTCCAGGCCCTGGAGATGTGGAAGTCGGGTCGCTTCGGGCTGGTCATCACCGACTGTCACATGCCCCACATGGACGGCTACGAACTGGCGCGCAGCATCCGCAGGCTGGAATCCGAGGCTGGGCGCGAGYGCGTGCCGATCATCGCTTGCACTGCCAACGCGCTGCAGGGGGAGGCCGAGGCCTGTTTCGCCGCCGGCATGGACGACTTCCTGGTCAAGCCGGTGGAATTGGCGCATCTGACCGACAAGCTCGATCGATGGCTGCCGCTTCCGCAAGCCGCCTCACCGTCCATCGCTCCCGCCGACGCGAGCCCGGAGGCCGGCCCCTCCGTCGACCCGATCGACCAGGCGTTCCTGACTGAGAAATGCCTGGGTGACGCGTCGATGGTGGGCGAGGTGCTTGCGGCCTTCCGGCGAACCTGCGAGGACGACTCGACCGGGCTCAGGCAGGCGGTGGCGGCCGAAGACATCGCCCAGGTCACCCTATGCGCCCACCGCATGGCAGGCGCCAGCAAGATGATTGGTGCGCTCGCGTTCGCAGCCGCCTGCGAGCACATCGACCGGGCAGGCCGCAGTGGCGACTGGAAGGCGGTTCTGGCCGGCATGTCGCCGTTCGAGCAGGAACGGATGCGCCTGGCTGACTACTTCGAAGGTCGCGAGCAAACGGCTTGACGGGCGATCATTTGAGGCCGGTCGACGCCCAGGTCAGGGTGTCGCGAGCAAACGGCTTGACGGGCGATCATTTGAGGCCGGTCGACGCCCAGGTCAGGGT
>NZ_JBFUIU010001119.1:0-2347 GCF_056401695.1 Variovorax sp. P4_D9 | reverse complement strand
ACACCACCCTGCGCATCCAGCAGCGTCGCCACCAGAACGCCGCCAAGCACGGGTTCGCGAGCCTGGTCGGCCGAAGCCCCGAGTTCGTCCGCGCCATCGCCACGGCCCGCCGCTTCGCGAAAACCGATCTCGGCGTACTGATCGCCGGCGAGAGCGGTGTCGGCAAGGAWCTCTTCGCCCAGGCGATGCACAACGACAGCTCGCGCGCGGACCGGCCCTTCGTCGCGGTCAACTGCGCGGCGTTCCCCGAAACGCTGCTGGAGAGCGAGCTGTTCGGCCATGAGGAAGGCGCATTCACCGGTGCGCGCCGCGGCGGCAAGCGCGGGCTGTTCGAGACGGCCCACACGGGCACGCTGTTCCTGGACGAGATCGGCGACATGCCGCTTTCGCTGCAGACCCGGCTGCTTCGCGTGTTGCAGGAGCAGGAGATCACCCGCCTCGGTGCGACGGCTCCCATTCCCGTGGATGTGCGGGTTATTGCCGCCACCCACCAGCCTCTGGAGGAGATGATCGCCGCGCGGCGATTCCGGCAAGACCTCTACTACCGCATCAACACCCTGCGGCTCGCCATCCCGCCGCTGCGGGAGCGCGGCGACGACATTGCGCTGCTGGCACAGTCCCACGTGGCGCGCTGCCTCGATCGACTGGGCTCGCGCCTGGATGCCGTGGGCGCGCTGGCGCCTCTGCTGCCCCGCTTCGTCGCCGGCAAGTGGCCGGGCAACGTCCGGGAGCTGGAAAACATCTGCGAACGCGTCGCGGTTTTCCTGCTGCAGTTCGAGCGACTCGAAGACATTCCGTACGACGACCTGCGGCTCGACTGCCCCGAGCTGTTCCAACAGCTTCCACCCGCGGCCCAGCCACTGCGCGAACGGGTGCAGGAGGCCATGCGCGCCTCCGATGGCAACCGCCAGCGGGCTGCGCGGCAACTCGGGGTCAGTCGCTCGACGCTGTGGCGATGGCTGCGTGAATGGGAGGGCGACAGCTCGCTGGTACCTGGAGCATCGCCTCAACCATCCACGCAGGGGTAGCCTGAGGCCGGCGACGCGGAATGCTGGTCAAGGTGCGTGTCGCCGTCGCTCGACCAAGAGCGCGATGCCACCAAGGACGGCAGGCATGAGAGCGATCAGCCAAAACGAGACTTCCATGTCGTCGATCCTGCGTTGGCGCCCAACGGATGTCCAGCGGGCTGCTGGTCGTTGGAGTCCTCGTCGACCAGGATCCACTTGTCCCGCTTGTTTGTTCATGCCTCGTGGAGTGGCCGCACGAGCCCCGGAGCTTCATCCCATGCCGCCGCTTGGTCACGGCTTTGCGCAGGTGCTCAGCCCCGACTTCTTCCACGTCCAGGTTCGAGCGACAGGCAATGTGGAGCACGATCTCCAGGGTGTACCGGGGTTCACCATTTGCCAGCTTCAGGCACTCGAATATGCCCCTGTGAATCTCCCCGTAGGGCACCAGCCGAGGTCGGACGGTGCGTTCCCCTTTGATGGACTGGGGGTCGACCTTGACCTCGTGGAGAGGGATCACCCGGCCGAGTGCCTGCAAGGCTTGAACTAGCACTAGCTCCACTCGCTGACGGGGAAGCTGCTCCAGCTGGCTGTCAATCTTGTTGATGGCCCCAAGTAGCTTAGCTCGCTCTCGGATGAGCCCGGGCTCGGGCTGGCCACGATGCGAAACCCGGTGCCCTCGGCGACTTGCTCGACGACGTGTCGGGAGGACCGTAGAGACCGCGGGTCACGGAGCTGACTTGCTGCCGCCGGTGGGGACGCCATGGCTCAGCGTTTCGAGGCGTGCTCGAAGTGCCGCCTCCGTCTCGCGCCGCGTCGTGGCGTCGCGCGCCATCGCCACCGATCCCAAGGCCGAACCGTCGCTGCCGGTGACGACGCCGAAACTCATGTCCACATAGAGCCTTCGCCCGTCGCGGTGAACCGCGCGCGTCATGCGGATCTGCCCACCATGCTGCGTATGCCCCTGCGCGATGGCCCGATGGAAGGCGTCCCAATGGGCTTGTCGGAAGCGTTCGGGAATGATGATGTCGAGGCCACTGCCGATCGCTTCCGAAGCAGAGAAGCCGAACAATGCCTCGGCGCCACGGTTCCAGACCTGGATCACGCCATCTCGGTCAGCAAGGATGATGGCTTCAGAGATCTGCCGTACGATGGCTTCGAAGAGGCAGTGCCCGGACTGGGCGGACTGGGCGGACGGGGCTTGGTTGAGCATGGATCGGTCTCCTGCGTCATCGTTCTTCGGCGCCGCCGGCACCGGTGAAGCTAGGGATCGAGAAGCCCTCGCGCACCGATTGCAACTCCTGCAGGTGCAGCAGTGCCAACTGCTCAAGACAGGCCTTGCC
>NZ_JBFUIU010001118.1:0-2349 GCF_056401695.1 Variovorax sp. P4_D9 | reverse complement strand
CGACAATCTGTTCCTCGTCTGCAAGTTCGACCACGCAGGAGGGCTGGCCTGTAGCGCCCCTGCGAGAAATGATTCAAGGTGGCGCAGGAGTACAAGCGCGTGCAATTGCAGCGCTGTGTCTGCTCTTCTTCCGAGCGGAGAGGTCTATGGGGTAAAGAAGCCAGCGGAAGCGATGCCTTCCTGCTGGAGTGGGGAGGGCGCGTCGCGCGCCGTCGTTGGGGCAAGTCGCAGGAAGAGCGGGTTGCGCGCAGGCATGCAGCATGGCCCCCTTCGTGGGGAAGGGGAAGTCATTCCCGTCCCCACCCCGACGATTCACGACTCCAGGGACTGGATGAACTGTTCGGCCATTGGCCATTCGCCAAAGCCTGACGCCGGGTTGATGTGGCCTACCGCCCCCACGTTGACCAGCTTGCTACCCCAGTCGTTCGCCATTTGCGTCACGCGATCGATGGTGGCCAGCGGATCGTTGGTGCTTGCCGCCACGATGCTGCGGAAGGGCAGTGTATTCCGGGATACGGGCAGCCAGCCGTTCGCCTGCAGGGCATCCAGAGTCGGATAGCCCGCAGGAAGCGGCGACTCGAAATCCGGCGGCGCCGCAAGCAAGGCGCCCTGAAGTTTCCTGGTGTGCTTTTGCGCCCAGTGCACCAACATGACGACGCCGGCGCTGTGCGCCACCACGATGACGGGGCCTTCGATGGTCTCGATGATCCGCTGGATTGCCGACACGCGCGCCGTGCAGCTCAGCTTGTCGGCCTCCAGCGGAGGTACTGACACGACCTTGCGCACGGAAGACAGCTTGCGTTGCAAGTGCGTCTGCCAATGGTCTTCCACATGGTCGCGCAGGCCGGGAACGATCAGGATCGTGGCTTGTTGCGGGTTGTTCATCTGTTGGCTTCCTTCCAATTCAAAGTCCGAAACGCAGCATTGCAATGACGAGGGCTGCCAGGAACACCGTTTCACTCACCATCAGCACGATCGGCTTGATGCCCACGTTCGCGAGTTCCCTGAGCTGATTCTTCATGCCGAGCGCGCTGATGGCAACAACCAGGCACCAGCTCGAAATCGTTGGCAAAACCCTGCACCGAGGACGGGATCCATCCGGTGCTGTTGACGGCAGCCAGCACAACGAAACCCACCGCGAACCAGGGAAGCAGCGGCGGGCGCTTCCCGCCTTGTCCGCCGCCCTGGACACGGGTGATCATGGCGGCACACATGATCACCGGCAGCAGCATGGCCACCCACATCAGCTTGACGACCTTGGCGGCATCGCCGGTTTCCGGCGACATGCCGTAACCCGCGCTGACCACTTGCGCCCCGTCTTGGATGGTTCCTCCCAGGAACGTGCCGGCCTGCACCGAATCGAAGCCGAGCAGCCGCACCACCATCGAGTAGACGATCATGGCCAGCGTCGACAGGGCCGACACGCCGATCACCGTGAACAGGGTCGCCCGCTCCTTCTCCGGACGCGACGGCAAGGCCGCCGCAAGGACGAGCGCCGCCGAGGCGCCACAGATCGCACTGGCGCCGCCGGTGAGCAGGCCGAAAAGGGGCTTCATTCCCATTGCGCGCGCGGCCAGCATCGCCACCAGGATCGTGATCACGACCGAGGCCACGACCATCACGACCGGATGCCACCCCAGATGCGCGATCTGCGAGAAGGTGATGCGCATGCCCAGCTGTGCAACGCCGACGCGCAGCACTTCACGCGAGGTGAACTCGATTCCCGCCTCGCAGGGACTTTCCGACGACAGGAAGTTCACGGCCATGCCCACCAGCAACGCGAGGAGCATCACCGGCGCGTGATAGTGGCCGGCCAGGAAAGTGGCCGCAGCCCTACCACGACGCTCATCAAAAGGCCGGGGACCAGCGGGTGCGTGCGCGCGCGCAGCGCGCCCAGAGGGAGAGCAATCATGCGGGAATCCTTGGGACAAGAAAATGCCGTAGCAGACGCCGAGGCGGCGTCGACTGGCTCGATGACTGGATGGCGAAACTCAGGTGGCGCGAGGAGCGCCGCGCATTCAGTACGGCACGTCGCCGATGATCGCCGTGCGCTCCATCTTGCGGTGGCACGGCGGGTAGTCCATCACTGCGTAGTGCTGAGTGGAACGGTTGTCCCAGAACGCAACGCTGTTCTTCTTCCAACGGAAACGGACCTGGTATTCGGGGACGAGGGCCTGGCTGACCAGGTAGTTGAGCAGATGGCTGGCACCTGGTGACTTGTCCAGGCCGAAGCGCACGTTGGCGGGCGTATTGAAGTTGGTGAAGTGCGTCGTGAAGCTGCCATTGACGAACAGCACCTTCTCGCCGGTTTCGGGATGGGAGCGGACCACGGGGTGTTCGGCGTCGGGA
>NZ_JBFUIU010001117.1:0-2350 GCF_056401695.1 Variovorax sp. P4_D9 | reverse complement strand
GAATCCGAAGCGCCGAGAAAGATGGAGGTCGCCGGGGCTGGCGGCATCGTCAACGGCGCCGACAACGTGTTTTCAATCTGGCGCGCCCAGAAGGATGAGGCGCCCGCCAACCCCAACGACCCGGACGCCGTCGCCGCGTGGCAGGAACAGCAGGCGGACATCGACGCCAAGCTGATCGGTCGCAACAGCGGCGCTACCCGCTTTCCTATGTCGTTTTCTCAGTTCAGGAGCCAGGCTATGCACAACATCACGATTGACGACAAGAGGCCGCTCATGTCGGCGCACCCTACTTTCGACGTCCGCAGCGTCTGGGTCCTTTGCTGAGCCAGGCACAGGGCTCGATCCACATCGAGACGCTGGACGACATGCTCGCAAAGCACGCCCAGGCGTTTTCGGAGGAACACGAACTGCGGTACATCCCGCTGCTGCTTTGGGGATCGTGTTGTCGTTGACCATCTCGCCGACAGGATCCGCGGCAAGGTCGCAGCGCGCCACGACGCGAAGTCGACCGCCGCTTGGACCGCGCCTTGAAGGACCGCCCCTACCGCCTTGACACCAGGCGCAAGCGTGGCTCTCCGGCGCGGTTCGTCAAAGGGGCCTCGTCATTCGCGCCTTCAGGCTCGCCGGGGTCGACGTGCACAAGCGTGGGCGTGTCTGGCGTCTCATCAACTTCCAGCAACTGCATGTACCTCTCGCGGTCGGCTGGACTTGTGGGTGCGTTCATGAGCATCTCCTCGTCAAGAACTGGACGCTGTGCGTCTCTCCGGCGCGCTAGTTTAGGTCTGCCCTCCATCGTAAGTAATACTTTTTAGCTATTTAAGGACTCTGTAAGGACTCTGCATGCTGAACGAAGAYAAGGCAACCATCGAAGARCGCYTGGCCAACGCCACGAACAGCTCGAACCTGGTGCCGACCAGGATGGATGACGACGGCGGCCGCATCGGCACCCTCGAGATCCTGACCRCGGCYGGCTGGACCTCGAWGACGGTCGAGTACGCCATCGGCCGGAACCTGATCGCGCTGCATTCCGAATGGGATGGCGCCGAGCACCCGCGCGCCGCTGCCGCATGACATCGACGCATCGCGTCGAAGCTGCCGCCGATGGTCGGACATCGAGGTCATCGGGSCCGATGGCRGCAAGACCGGAAGAGCGTGCCCCGKCTGGTCGCRGCRAAGGCGGAGRCGACGAAGTGGTACGACCTGGAGCGCCAGCGCCTCGTCGGCAAGCTCAAGACGATGCTGGCCGCACAGGCGGGCCTTGTCGTGGAGGGCATGCAAGCCCCAGCCACCAAGGTTCGCGCGGTGCTCTTCTGGTGGCTCGATCACCAGTGCCCGCGCTGCAACGGCACGAAGTACGAGGTGGTGCCTGGCACGAACCGCCAGTCGAGCCGAACTTGTCGGCCATCTCCCAAAGGTTATGGAGGGAGCGGGGAGCGCCAACTACCGCACGGCCGCGATGGTCGGCTGATCGAGGCTCACATGATCGACTGCCTCCATCGAGCTCGGCAGAAGATTCGCCGGTTCACGTCGCGATTCAATCAGCTCTAGCACTTGGATCTGCGTGGCGCTCCGGCCAGTTCTTTCTAGCACCGCGTCCACGATGGCCGCCGCCGCGGTCTTCCCTCGATCAGTCAGCTTCCATTGCGCCTTCGGCATCCTCGATTCTTAGCTTGACCGAGGCTGTCGGTTTCCAGTTGACTGTGTTGCTTTCGCCATAGGGAAGTGCAACTGCTTGATGCTTTACTCGCAGCGCATCCACCTCCGTCCAAAATTGCACGAAGTCGGTTGGCGCAGAACTGCCAGTGATCGCTACTAGATGGTTGTCACGGAGCTCAAATATGGCCTTCAGCGGCGCGACGGTTGGACTGCTGAAGCTCTGGGCTAGCTTCGCAGAGGGAGAACCTCACGCATTGACATTCGCTCGCAGCAGGAAGTCGACGACAAGTGGTGAGAGCTTGGGGATCGTTCCAGCTAGGCCAGCTTCACCGGGTCTGCTAGCCGAACTCTCCAAACGGTTCGTGAAACTCAGCTCCCAAACCTTGAAAGGGCGTTGAGGAGGGGACGCAAAACAGCACCAGGGCAACGAGGCCGAATGCGGGCCAACTGGCAGCCAATGCTTTGAAGACATCCATACCCGACTGCTTTTCGGCTGGCAGCCTTGGAATCTTGGCAGCATCTTCGATCTTGGACAATCGTCGACTAAGGTCACTCATCGCCGCCCCCACCACTCCGGAGGATCCGGAATTTTTTCTCCACCAAACATGCAAGGCTCCAAGCGGTGTCTCAAGCGGGATTCTCAGCTACGTCCGGAAAATTTGCGACCATCAAAAAGGGGATTGCAAGATGACGT
>NZ_JBFUIU010001116.1:0-2357 GCF_056401695.1 Variovorax sp. P4_D9 | reverse complement strand
GGTTGGCGGCTTGGGTTGCGCGGCCGCATTCAGCAACTGCATCGCATCGGGCCGMTTGCCGCGTTCGGCGAAATCGGCGGCGGTCATGCCCTGTTCGTTTTTCATCGCCACATCAGCGCCTTCGTCGAGCAGCAACTGCACCGCGGCAGCCGAGCCGTACATCGCGGCCATCATCAGCGGCGTGGTGCCGTTCGGCGACTGGGCGTTGATGAAGGCATCCTTGTCGAGCAACTGCTTCATGATCGCGATCTGCCCGCTGGTGGCGGCGTAGTGCAGCGGCGTCCAGCCCGGTTTGTTGATGTCGGCATCGCGCGCGATCAGCTTGGTCACCAGTTCCTGCTGGCCCTTGATGGCGGCCAGCATCAGCGGGCTCTCGTCCTTCGCGTTGCGGGCCTCGACGTTGGTCTTCGGGAAGGCGATCAGCACGTCGATCACCTTCGGCGATGGCTCGCGCATCGCGATCAACAGCGCGGTCTGACCCTTCTCATCGCGCGTATTGGGGTCGAGACCCTTGGCCAGCAGGCTTTTGATGCCGCTGGCATTGTCGGCACGGGCGGCCCGGAAGAAATCGTCGTAGTCGCTTGCATGAACTGCAAAAGATGCAAAAAAAACAAATAGATATGCAATATTTTTAAAGTATTTGTTCATGTTCTAGCCCCGCTGAACAGGGTCTCGAAATTGTCGCTCGTGGCCTTGGCGATCGCCTCGACAGGCAGTTGACGCACCTGGGCGATCTGCTGCGCGACGAAAGGCACATAGGACGGATTGTTGACCTTGCCACGATAGGGCACTGGCGCCAGGTAGGGGCTGTCGGTCTCGATCAGCATCCGGTCGAGCGGCACGAAGGCCGCCACGTCGCGCAGGTCCTGCGCCTTCTTGAAGGTCAGGATGCCCGAGAACGAGATGTAGAAGCCGAGGTCGAGTGCCGCCCGGGCCACCTCGGCGGTCTCAGTGAAGCAGTGGAACACGCCGCCGGCCGCCCGGCCACTGCCGGTCTCGCCCTCTTCCTCGAGGATCGCCAGCGTGTCCGCCGAGGCTTCGCGGGTGTGGATCACGAGCGGCTTGCGGGTCTGCTGTGCGGCCCGGATATGGACCCGGAAGCGCTCGCGCTGCCATTCCATGTCGGAGATGCTGCGGCCGCCCTTGCGCTCTTCCATCTGGTAGTAGTCGAGCCCGGTCTCGCCGATGGCGATCACCTTGGGCAGCGCGGCGCGCTGCACCAGGCCCTCGACCGTGGGTTCGAAGATGTTCTCGTTGTCGGGATGAACGCCGACACTGGCCCAGAAGTTGTCATGGCGCTCGGCCAGGGCCTGCACAGCGGGGAATTCTTCCAGCGTGGTGCAGATGCACAGGGCCCGGTCGACCTGTGCGGCCGCCATCGCGGCGCGGATCTGGGGCATCTGGTCCGCGAACTCGGGAAAGGTCAGGTGGCAGTGGGAATCGGTGAACATCGCGGGAAACGTCGTCGGAACGGCGCTGCCGCCGCAGGCCGCGGCGTCGCGCCATGGGAGCGGGACTCAGATGGTCTGGGTCGGGCGGTCGGAGGCCAGGGTGGCGCCCAGCGCCTCTTCGATGCGCGCCTTGAGCTGGCGCGACTTCTCGTCGGAAGGAAAGCGGATGCCGACGCCCGGGGCCCGGTTGCCCGCGGCCCGGGCCGGCGTGATCCAGGCGACCTTGCCGGCCACCGGATAGCGCTGCGGATCGTCGGGCAGCGTCAGCAGCACGTAGACATCGTCGCCCAGCCGGTACTCGCGCGCTGTCGGGATGAAGATGCCGCCTTCGGCGAACAGCGGGATGTAGGCCGCATAGAGCGCGCCCTTTTCCTTGATCGCCAGTTGGATGACGCTGGGCCGGACGGGCGCGGAGGGGGTGGGGGCGGCAGGTGTATTCATGGGCGGCGGCGTGCCGAGTTTAGGGTGCTTCTCGCCTCGCTCACAAGCGCTTCGAGCATCAGGCCCGGATTGAAGGGATGTTCTGCGGTTTTTGCCGCACTCGCGAGCGATCGCGACCAGCGCGCCAACGCCGCCCGCGGCGGCGCGGCCGGCAGGTCGGCAGGCTCGAAGAAACGCGGCGCGGCACCGCAGTCGATCGCCATCAGGTCGTGGCAGAGCTTCTGCAGCGCACCGATGGCCTGTGCCGGCGCTTGGTCGGACAGCGCGCCGACCTCGCCGCGCGACATCGCCTTGGGCAGCAGCGCCCAGGCCTTGGGCGACTGGCCCTGGCCCGCGAGCCTCAAGGCGTCGCTGGGCCGGCCGCCGGCCGCCCGCAGCAGGCCCGGTGCATCGACCGCGGGTACGCCCTGCCCCACCAGCCACTGCTGTGCCTGCGCGTCCTCGGGCCAGGGCAGCGTGAAGCCG
>NZ_JBFUIU010001115.1:0-2359 GCF_056401695.1 Variovorax sp. P4_D9 | reverse complement strand
GCCGGACACCTACCCCTTCGGCCTGTGACCGAGGAGTCCTGATGCCGAACCTATTGCGTATGGTGATCGGCCCGAACAGGCTCGAAGGCGAACTGTGCCTGGTGGAGCCGCCGCGCGGCATCGTCGTTTTCGCGCACGGCAGCGGAAGCAGTCGCCGCAGCCGCCGCAACATTCAGGTAGCCCGCGCACTGCAACGCAGGGGGCTGAGCACCCTGCTGTTCGACCTGCTCACCTCCGACGAGGCCGAGAGCCATGCATGCGCTGCTGCGCCAGTGAAAACTCGACAATGCACCGCTTGGTTCAATTCGTCAATGCAACCTATTATCCTATTTTCCTCAGTTGGCCACTTTGAATCTGGCGCCAACGTAGACTTGGCGCCGGGTTGAGGTAGACGAGAGGGGGCACCCGATGGGTGAGCGCAAATCGGCGCCTGGCAAGGCGATGAATGCGGTTTCTGCGGCCTGCCGAGACAGTGTGAACGGCGCGGTCGAGGCGGCGGACGAATCGATGCAGGTACGTACGACCGGGGGCGTGTTCTCGGTACGGTGGGACCAGCGTGGGAGCGCGACGGCGCTCGGCCAATTGGCCTTCTTTGCCGAGTACCTGGAGGCCACGGGGTTGTTCGAGCGGTGGCTCAAGAGCTGCCCGTTGAGTTACACGAGCCCGAATGCGCCGGAGCTGGTGGATGTTCTGGGCACGTGGATGCTTTCGATTCTGGATGGGCATTGCCGGTACGCGCATGTGGGCGCACTGCTCGGTGATGGTGTGGCGCCAAGCATCCTGGGGATGAACAAGATCATCGGCGACGACAGCCTGCRCCGCGTGCTGGCTGCCATCGCGCCGGCACCCGACATCAAACACAGCGAGATGCAGCGCATCGCGCAAGAAGCGCAACTTGCACGCTCGACGCGGTGGATGCAGGACCAGCTCAAGCACAGCATTGCGCAGGCGACAGTGCAGCCGTGGATCTTGGATTGCGACACGACGATCAAGCCGTTGTATGGCAAGCAAGATGGTGCGGTGGTCAGCTACAACCCACATAAGCCGGGTCGGCCAAGTCATGCCATCCACACCTACTGGATTGKCAATCTTCGCCTGGTGCTGGATGCCCAGCTGGAGCCCGGCAACCGGCACAGTCCGATGCACTCCAGACCTGGTCTGATGGCGCTGCTGGAGGAGCTGCCCCAGGCGCAACGAACGAAGCTGGTTCGAGGCGACTGTGCGTTTGGTAGCGAGGGGGAGATGAGCGCACTGGAGGCGATCGGCCAGCCGTACTTGTTCAAGCTGCGTCAAAGCGCGGGGGTCAAGACGCTGGTCAAGCGGCAGTGGCGCCGAAGCGATTGGTGCCCTGTGGGCCAGGGCTGGGATGCGTGTGAAGACACGCTGCTTCTGACGGGCTGGAGCCAGCGCAGACGGGTCATCGTGATGCGTCGGGTGCGCAAGATGGACCTGCTGGTCGAGGTCAAGCGCGCCGGGCGGCCCAAGCGCAAAGATCAAGTGCAAGCCGAGCTGCACTTCGTGGACGAGAACGAGCCGGTGAAGAGTTGGRAATACGCGGTGTTGGTGTGCAACACCCACTACGAGTTGGAGAACATCGGCCAGCTGTACCGGGACCGCGCCGATTGTGAGAACGGCTTCGATGAGATCAAGAACCAGTGGGGCTGGGGCGGCTACACCACGCACGACATCGAGCGCTGCGCGCTGCGCGCTGAGTGCAAGGGCCGTGGCGCTGATTTACAACTGGTGGAGCTGGTATGTGCGACTGGCGCATCCGAAGACACGCCTGGAGGCGATCACGAGCCGTCCCAAGCTGCTCAGTGCGGTCGGGCGCATGACCAGCCATGCCGGACAGAAGAGGATCTTGCTGACCATCACTCATGAAGCCGCAACCCAGATCAAGGCGCTTGTGAACAATGTTCGCCACGGTCTGAGTCTCATTCAGGCCACTGCGCCGCAGTTGACCAAATCGCAGAAATGTCGGATTGGTCGCCCTGGCCACCGGATAAGTGAGGAATTTAGGATTATTGATCTTTACGTAACCCATGACATTACCAGAGCGTAGCCTGCATCCAGCAGGCGGCGATGATCGAGGGTCGCTTCTGGGCACTCTTGAGCTTGTTGCGCGCGGTCGTGTGCAGCTCGCTGAGGTCGTTGGGGCAGTAGTTGGCCAGGGCATGTCGTTTGAGCCAGGCCCACAGATACTCCACCGGATTGAGGTCGGGCGCGTACGGCGGCAGGAACGCGATCTGGATATGGCCGCCCAGGCTGTCCAGATAGTCGCGCACCAGGCGACTGCGGTGCGCCTTCAAGCCATCCCAGATGACCAGCAGGCCTTCAAGCCATCCCAGATGACCAGCAG
>NZ_JBFUIU010001114.1:0-2361 GCF_056401695.1 Variovorax sp. P4_D9 | reverse complement strand
CTATCAGAGCGTCCTGGCGGAGAGCGGCGGTCAAGCGGCCGCGGATGAGTTTGTCGAGTACTACACAGCGCCTGGCGTTGGGCACTGCGCGCTCGGGAACGGAGCTGACAAAGTCGATCTGGCTGGCCCGATGTTCGAATGGCTGGAGAAGGGCGCCCGACCATCGAGTGCGCCGATCGTTGCATCGACATTGTTCGCCGTTCAGGGCACCCCGCCCAAGAGTCGCCCCCTTTGCAGATACCCCCAGTATCCGAAATACATCGGTGGCGACGTAAATGCTGCATCAAGCTTTGAGTGCACGGCACCGTAACGACGCTCTTGAGAAGCGGCGGGTTCCCGCTCGCCTTCTCAGTTCTGCGCATTCGCCCAATTTGCAGGGTAAACGAGTGAGTCCGGCCATGCCCTGCCGTCAGCGGACGGGTTTGCGGTTGCCCTTCGTCGCAATGGCTTCGAGCTTAGCTTCTCTGCTACGGAAATACCCTTAATTGTCCACCTTCAGACAATTCTTCCGTTCCACGCCTCATAACTTGCGGATGTGGCGTTTGTATCGCGACCACATAACGAATTGGAGAACCCCATGAGAAAGCCGCCGTACATGTTCGGGAGATTTGAAACAGATGTCGTATTGAAACAGTCAGATCGTGGAGGCTATTGCAGTTGGCGGGCGCGCATAGCGGCTTCCGCTCTGGTCGTCTCAAGCATGTCAGGTTGCGGAGGCGGTGGCGGAGGAACGCCAGGTCTCGGGTTGATCGCGTCGCCTGCGGCGACCGCGGTTTCCGCAACGTCCACGGCGCCGACTGCCCCAACTGCGCCCACAACGCCCGCGGCCGCGCCAGAGACGTCCGTCACGCCAATCAGTCCAGCCAGTCTATGCAGCGCTTTCCTCGGTCGCTCGTTCGAGGGCGCGACCGTGACACGCGCCGAACTGGTGCCGGCGAGCGCCAGCGCGCCTGAATACTGCAAGGTGCGGGGAGAGATGACCAAGGACCTGGACTTCGATGTCCGCATGCCCACAGACTGGGATCATCGAACTGTCTTCAGGGGTGGGGGCGGCTTCGATGGCTACCTCGACGTCGGCTACATCAGCGACCCGATCACCAGTCCCGTGGGCAGCCCCGATTTGGCGACCCGTGGATACGCGACCATCGCGACCAATCACGGACACGGTATTGCTCTCTCGGACGGGTCGTTCGCTCTGGACCCCGAAATGCTGTCTGACTATGCCAATCAGTCCGTACCGCGGGTGCTTCCTGCTGCAAAGGCAATCTTGCGTGAACGCTACGGGGACACCTTCCCAAGCACTAAGCTGGTGTACGAGGGTTGTTCGGGCGGGGGGCGCCAAGCCTTGATGCAGGCGCAGCGCTACCCTGACTTGTTCGATGGAATCATTTCGCGAGCGCCAGCCAACGCCTTCAACCCACAGTTCCTTTGGTATCAGAAGGTCCAGAAGCAGCTCGCAAAGCCAGGTGCCGCCCTCTCTCCCACGAAGATCAAGGCGATAGGCGATGCCGCCTTGGCGAAGTGCGATGGCCTCGATGGACTCAATGACCAGGTCATCAGCCGGCCTTCCGCCTGCCACTTTGACCCGGTTGAGCTTGCTTGCACCGGGGCGGAAACCGACTCCTGCTTGACGCCTGCGCAAGTCGAGTCCGCGCAAACGTTCTACGCGCCGACCGACATCGCCAATGCTCGCTATGTCTGGCCGGGCTTTCCTGTCGGCGGCGAGAGCGCAGCCAACTGGCTGTCCTTGGCTTCTCTCGGAGATGGCTACATCAAGTACATGGTCGCACAGGGCGGTACGGTCGATCCCCTCCAGTTGGATCCGACGCAGTATCTCGCACGCATCGATCAGCTCGTATCGATGATCGATGCTGTGAACCCCGACCTTGGCCGCTTCAATGCGCGCGGCGGCAAGCTGTTGCTGTGGACGGGCCTGACCGACTGGAAAATCACTCCGAACAACGCCACCAACTACTACCAGAGCGTTGTTCAAGCAAATGGTGGCCAGGCGGCTGTCGACCAGTTCGTCGAGTACTACACGGCCCCGGGGGTGAACCACTGTGAGGGAGGCACGGGCGCGGACAAGGTCGATCTGGCTGGGCCGATGTTCGAGTGGCTCGAAAAGGGAGTCAAACCGTCCACATCGACGATCATCGCAACCCAGCGCACCGCGACCGCCGGGGCTACCGCGGCAAGCCGACCGTTGTGCAGGTACCCCAACTACCCGAAGTACATCAGCGGCGACCCGAACGCCGCAACAAGCTTTGAGTGCGTGGCGCCTTAGCCATTGCTGCGGCGCCGCACCGCGCCGCTTCATCGCCTGCTACGCTGTTCGTCCGATGGTCTGCAGCTTTGCCAGGT
>NZ_JBFUIU010001113.1:0-2366 GCF_056401695.1 Variovorax sp. P4_D9 | reverse complement strand
CTGGTCGGCCTCGTGGGCTGGCGCGGCATGGTCGGCTCGGTCCTGATGGACCGGATGCAGGCCGAAGGCGACTTCGGACTGATCGAGCCGATCTTCTTCTCGACTTCCAACGCCGGTGGCAAGGCCCCGGCGATGGCCAAGAACGAGACCACGCTGAAGGACGCCCATGACATCGAGGCACTCAAGAGGTGCGACATCGTCGTCACCGCCCAGGGCGGCGACTACACGACCGAGGTGTTCCCGAAACTGCGTGCCGCCGGCTGGAAGGGCCACTGGATCGACGCCGCGTCGACGCTGCGCATGAACGACGACGCGATCATCGTGCTTGATCCGGTCAACCTGCCGGTGATCCAGAACGCGCTCGCCAAGGGCGGCAAGAACTGGATCGGCGGCAACTGCACCGTCAGCTGCATGCTGATGGGCGTCGGCGCGCTCTACAAGGCCGGCCTGGTCGAGTGGATGACCAGCATGACCTACCAGGCGGCCTCGGGCGGCGGCGCGCAGCACATGCGCGAGCTGCTGACCCAGTTCGGCACGATCAACGCCGAAGTGCGCTCCCTGCTCGACGATCCGAAGTCGGCGATCCTCGAGATCGACCGCAAGGTGCTGGCCATGCAGCAGTCGCTGACCGCGGCTGAAACCGCCAATTTCGGCGCCCCGCTGGGCGGCAGCCTGATCCCGTGGATTGACAAGGACCTCGGCGACGGCATGAGCAAGGAAGAGTGGAAGGGCGGCGCCGAGACCAACAAGATCCTCGGCCAGGGCGCCGGCTTCGGCACCGCGGCGACGCCGGTCGACGGCTTCTGCGTGCGCATCGGTGCGATGCGCTGCCACAGCCAAGCGCTGACCTTCAAGCTCAAGAAGGACGTCCCGGTGGCCGATATCGAGGCCCTGATCGCCGCCGACAACGAATGGGTCAAGGTGGTGCCGAACACTCGCGAGGCGACGGTCAAGGACCTGACGCCGGTGGCGGTGACCGGCACCATGGTGATCCCGGTCGGCCGGGTCCGCAAGCTGGCGATGGGACCGGAATACGTCGGCGCCTTCACCATCGGCGACCAGCTGCTGTGGGGCGCCGCCGAACCGCTTCGCCGCATGCTGCGCATCCTTCTGGAAGCTTGAGCATGGCTTCGCGCCCTCTTCGGAGGGCGCGCCGTTGCGGCGCTGCAACGGCAAATGCATGACGAAGTTTGCACGCACTGGGTAGATAAGCCTTGTCGCCTTGTCAGTGCTGGGTGTTGATGTTAACGTCCCCTTACACTTTTGGGCCGAGCTGCCCCTAACAGCATGACACGACAACCGTTGCCTGCGGCCCGCCTTTCGGCCACCCCCTCGAGTTCGGCGAACCCCGGCCGCAGTCAGCTCACGCTGGTCAGCGCCGCGGTGGCCTTGGCTCTGGGCGGTTTCGCCGCCGACGCCAGCGCGCTCGCGCTGGGACGGCTGAACGTGCAGTCGGCGCTGGGTGAACCGCTGCGGGCCGAAATCGAGATCACCGAGATCACGGCCGCCGAAGCCGACAACCTCAAGGTCAACATCGCGTCGACCGAGGCGTTCCGCGCCGCCGGCGTTCCTTACAACGCCGCCCTGTCGGRTGTCCGCGTCGGCGTCCAGAAACGTCCGGATGGCCGCTACGTGGTGCGCCTCAGCAGCAACCGGCTGTTGAGCGAACCCTTCGTCGATTTGCTGCTCGAGGCCAACTGGAGCTCGGGCCGCATCGTTCGCGACTACACGGTCCTGCTCGACCCGCCGGCCAGCCGCCAGGCTGCGGCCGCGATCGCTCCGACGGCACCCCAGATCTCCGCGCCGGCGCCGCAACGCGTCGCGCCGGCTGTCGTGCAGGCCGCTCCGAGCGGGCGCGAACGCCCTGTCGCCGCGGCGCCCGCGGCCCCGGCGGACAGCGGCACGGTCCGTACCGGCAGCGGCAGCGAGCAGGTCAAGGTCCAGCCGGGCGATACCGCCGGCAAGATCGCGGCTGCCCACAAGCCGGCCGAAGTCTCGCTCGACCAGATGCTCGTGGCCATGCTGCGCGCCAATCCCAACGCCTTCATCGGCGGCAACGTCAACCGGATCAAGGCCGGAGCCGTGCTGGAGATGCCCGGCGCGCCCCAGGCCGAAGCGGTCCCGGCGTCCGAAGCACGCCGCACGGTCACCGCCCAGAGCCAGGACTTCGGCGAATACCGCCGCCGCCTGGCCGACAACGCGCCGACCTCGCGGGTCGCCGATGCCGGCCGCCAGACCTCGGGCAAGCTGCAGGCCAACGTCGAGGACCGCAATGCAGCCAACGCGGCCAGCGACAAGCTCAAGATCTCCCAGGGCATCGCCCCGGGACGCCCGACCGAGGAGCAGATCGCCCAGGCACGCCAGGC
>NZ_JBFUIU010001112.1:0-2367 GCF_056401695.1 Variovorax sp. P4_D9 | reverse complement strand
GGTCCTCGCGAAGCGGCAGGTCGGCCGGCGGCAGGGCGCCGGCCGCGACCACGCCGCGCTGCAGGCTCTGGGCGTTGACGAACCAGTTGAAGGCCGCGTGCTGCTGGACCGCGTTGTAGAGATGGACGTCGTCGAGCAGCACCGCGCCCCAGCGCTCGTCGAACTCGGGCGGGTTGACCGCCGCCGGATCGAGCCAGCCGACGCTGGCACCCTGCTCGCGCAGGCGGCCGCGCACGGCCTCCAGCAGGTGCGTCTTGCCGCTGCCGCCCTCGCCCCAGAGGTAGGTCGGCACCGGCGAATGCAGCGTCGGCGCGCGCGCGTCGCCGACCCACAACTGCAGGTGGCGCAACGCCGRCTCGTTCGGCCCGGCAAAGAAGCCCGCCAGCGTCGGGCCGCTGGCGATGCCGATGTCGAGCGCGAGCTGCTTCATGCTGAAGCCGCCGGGGACGGCAGGGAAGGCGCGGACGACGCGAAGGAAGGATTCATGGAGAAATGGCGCAGGACACGAAGTGGCAAGCGGGGGCAGGGTCGATCAGCGCCCTTAAAATCGTGGCGAATTCTATCGGCCCGGCCAGATCGGTTGCCGGCCTCATTGTCCTCCTCCTTCCGCACTCCCCCTCTTCAGCCCGGCCCGCCCATGAACTCCAACTCCACCACCCCGCTCAGCTACAAGGACGCCGGCGTCGACATCGATGCGGGCGACGCGCTGGTCGACCGCATCAAGCCGCTGGCGAAAAAGACGATGCGCGAGGGCGTGCTGGCCGGCATCGGCGGCTTCGGCGCCCTGTTCGAGGTGCCCAAGCGCTACAAGGAGCCGGTGCTGGTGAGCGGCACCGACGGCGTCGGCACCAAGCTCAAGCTGGCCTTCGAGTGGAACATGCACGACACGGTCGGCATCGACCTGGTGGCGATGAGCGTCAACGATGTCCTGGTGCAGGGTGCCGAGCCGCTCTTCTTCCTCGACTACTTCGCCTGCGGCAAGCTCGATGTCGACACCGCCGCGGCGGTGGTCGGCGGCATCGCCCGCGGCTGCGAACTGAGCGGCTGCGCGCTGATCGGCGGCGAGACCGCCGAGATGCCCGGCATGTACCCGGCCGGCGAATACGACCTGGCCGGCTTCGCGGTCGGTGCGGTCGAGAAGTCGAAGATCCTGACCGGCCAGGACGTTAAGCCCGGCGACGTGGTGCTCGGCCTGGCCTCGGCCGGCGTCCATTCCAACGGCTTCAGCCTGGTGCGCAAGGTGATCGAGCGCGCTGGCGCCGACCTGCCCGCGACGCTCGACGGCAAGCCCTTCCGCGAAGCCGTGATGGAACCCACCCACCTCTACGTGAAGCCGGTGCTCGAGGCGCTGGGCAAGCACCCGATCAAGGCGCTGGCCCACATCACCGGCGGCGGCCTGCTCGAGAACATCCCGCGCGTGCTGCCCGAGGGCACGGCCGCCCACCTGAAGAAGGGCAGCTGGCCGCAGACCGAGCTCTTCGCCTGGCTGCAGAAGGTGGCCGGCATCGACGACATCGAGATGAACCGGACCTTCAACAACGGCATCGGCATGGTGGTCGTGATCGATGCCGCCGAAGCCGCTGCCTGCGCAGCCACGCTGCAGGCAGCCGGCGAGACAGTGCACTCCATCGGCGTGATCGCCGAGCGCGGCACCGGCGCCGCCGTGGTCGTCGCCTGAAGCGCCCTCGCCGCGTGAGCGACACCACCGCCGCCTCTTCGCGCTACGTGATCACGGCGAGCTATCTGCTCATTGCCGGATTCTTGCTGCTGATCATGTGGCAGGGCCTGCTTCCGGGCCTGCTGTGCGTGTGCATCGGCTTCCTCGGCACGCGCTGGCTGGCACGGGCGCTCGATGTCGGCCTGCGGCGGCGGCGCAAGCTCAGTGCCAACGATCCGGCCTGGAGCGCGGCACCTACGCTGGCGCGGGTGGCGGCGGCGACGCTGGTGATGCTGGCGCCGATCGGCCTGCTGATCCTGGGCTTCGCCGAGGCGCGCGATTTCGTGCTCAACGCCCCCGACCAGTACAAGGAGTTGCTCGACTACATCGCGCGCACCGTGCTCGAACTGCGGCTCAAGCTGCCGCCCGACATCGGCGCCTACCTGCCCGAGGGCTCGGCCGAGGTGCAGCGCGTGGTCGCCGGCTACCTGCGCGGGCAGGCGGGTTCGCTGGCACTCACCGGCAGGGCCTGGCTGGGCGGCGTGCTGTTCGCCTACGTCGGCCTGATCGTCGGCTCCCTGGCCGCGGTGGCCATCCAGCCGCCCTCGCGCCGGCCGCTGGCCCGCGAACTGCGTGCCCGTATCGTGCTCTTCGGCGAGGCCTTCGGGCAGATCGTGGCGGCGCAGTTCTGGATTGCCGCATTCAACACC
>NZ_JBFUIU010001111.1:0-2368 GCF_056401695.1 Variovorax sp. P4_D9 | reverse complement strand
CCCTACCTTGATTCGGATGCGGTCTTCGGCGTGCGCGAGTCGCTGGTGGGCGAGTGGGTGAAGCAGGGCGATGGCAGCTACGTGCTGGACTTCGACCTGATCCTGAATCCCGAAGCTCGCAAGCCGGCCGCGGCGGCATCCGTCCCGCTGGCCGAAGCTCAGGCGGCCTGAGCGGCGTCGCGCAGGAACAGGCGGCGGAAAACCGCGCGCAGCCATTGGCTGCCCGGATCGCGGTGGAAGCGGTCGTGCCAGTACAGCGCGATCTCCATGCTGGGCAACGGGAGGGGTGGCTCGACCGCGACCAGGTCCAAGTCATGGGCAAGAGCGACGCCCAGCGTGCGAGGCACGGTCGCGACGATGTCCGAGTTCCTGGCGATGTGCGCGGCAGCCGCGAAGGTCGGCACGCGGCACACGATGTTTCCGAGCGGCAGCACGGATTCGAGCAGGCGCTCGGCATTCGCGTACCCGTGGCCGGTGCCGGCCACGGAAACGAGTGCGTGCTGTTCGGCAACGAAGCGCTCGAGCGCCGTGGGTTCGCCTGCTTCATCGGCACTCGAAATCAGGCTTCCGGCATTGAGTCGCGGATGCCCCTTGCGAAAGAGGGAGACATAGCTTTCCGTCCACAGGGGATGGCGCCGGATGCCTTGCGTCAGCGAAGCGAAGGATCCGATCGCCAGGTCGACCAAGCCTGACTCGAGCCATTGGTCCAGGTGATGGACATCGCAGGGAACGGCCTGCACATGGACCTTAGGGGCCTCGACGCGAAGGATCGCGAGCAGCGGCGGCAGCAACTGGACCACTGCGGCATCGATCATGAAGAAGCTGAATCGCCGTTCGGAAGCCAGCGGGTCGAAGGGCACATGGTCCGAGCGCAGTGCCCGCACACTGTCAAGAATGGCGCGCACGGGTTGCGCCAGTTCGAGGGCTTTTGGGGTCGGCTCCATCTTGAGCGCAACGCGCACGAAGAGAGGGTCGCCGAAGTAGAGGCGAAGGCGCGCGAGCGTCTTGCTCAGCGCCGGCTGCGTCATGTTGAGCACGCGCGCGCAGCGGGTCAGATTGCGCTCTGCAAGCAGGATGTCGAAGATCTGCAGATGGTGCAGATCGAGCTCGCCATCATTGATCCTGGGAATCGCGTCCATGAGTTGCGGTGGTGAGCAAGGAGCGTACCTGCGCGAGAGGCGTGTTGCAAGCTTCGCAAGGAGACTTCTTCTGTCTGCGCTCCCCATCCCGACCGACCTTGCCTACAGCGTGTTCGATCGCAGGGAAGCACCGGAGTACTGCGCCAATGTTCGTGTCGCGACTTGGCTGCGACCGTCGTCGGCGGGGAGCCAGGGCCGCGGAGCGCGGGAATGTAGGCGAGTCCCTTGGCTGCTCGATGCCGTCAGCCATCGTCGGTCGACGTTGACAAGCGCCGCGACAAGACCTGACCGTTTGCTTCCACTGAGCCTGGCTATCACATCCGAATCCGGAAGATCGTCAAAATCCTAATCGCTGGATTCGCGCGATAGCCGCCTCGGCGATCTCCTTGGCTTTGAACGCTTCAAGCCGAGCGCCTGCATCGCGCTGCACCATGCGGGGAACAGCGGCCACGATGTGAAGGCGGTAACGATCCTGTGAAGGTGCAGGCCCACGCTAGGAATCGCCTCAGCGCGGCACCTTGGGTCCAACGAGCCTGCTCTCCTTTCCCTCGTGGATGGACGCCTTCCTGTGCGCCTGCTGAACCTTTGCCATTCCCACCTCCATCGATCGGAGCCCACAGTATGAGCGCCAACAGCAAGATCGAACGGACCGATCACACCTGGTCGCCAGTGGGAGAAAGGCCGTGATCGTCAACCCACTTCCGCCCCGCAAAGCGGGCCGCGTTCGCCGCCGCCTTCTCTGTGTCGTAGTAGGCGGGGCCGCCGACCACCCTCACGTCAGTGCGCACGTCGACGCGGCCGCTTTCATGGCACTCATTCACCAGGTTGGGGGCGAACTTGCCACCAGGCGCCGGGTACGGCGTGCACTTCAACCAGTAACCCCCGTACTTCTCTGACCACTCCGCCATGATCATCTCCTACAGGAACACCCCATCCTCTTGTCCAGCCTACGGCCCTGCGTCCAGCGCCTTGATCGCCGCGATAGCTTCGTGCCTTGCCCGGATCAGCGCCTCTTCCTCCGAGCGTGCAACGGACTCGGCAATGTCAACAGGCTTCCGGTCGTCGATCTGGGACGACCAACTCCAGCGCTCGCCGGTTGGCCAGACGTTGATCGTTACTTGGTGCCCGTTGTGTTCAAAGCTGGTGTCGGACATGTGTTGCCTCCAACGATGGGGAGTGACGTATGAAAGACCGGCCAGTTCTATTTTCCGCCCCGATGGTGCGCGCAC
>NZ_JBFUIU010001110.1:0-2384 GCF_056401695.1 Variovorax sp. P4_D9 | reverse complement strand
GAGTGCCTCCTTCGCGGTGCCCTTGTCGGCGACCACGTAATCATGCACGCGCTTCTGCATCGACAACAGCAGCTGCGCATACGAAGGCTCGGCCCAGAAGTCGACCACCATGTCCATCGAGTCGAGGAAGGGCTGTGCGAAGGGCGAGCTCTTCGGGTAGGCCGGGTCGTTGAGCACCGCCTTGGCGGCCGACGAGCCGCCGATGGCCTGCCACTTCTTCTGCACCTCGGGGTTGGCGAACCACTTGATGTATTGCAGCGCCTCGTTGCGGTTCGGCGAATAGGAGACCACCGAGATGCCCTGGCCACCGAGTTGCACGCCCTTGGCCTTGTCCGAGGGATTGACGAAGAAGCCGATCTTGTCGCCGCCGACGTTCGGGTCCTTGTAGAGGCCCGGGAAGAAGGCGAACCAGTTCATCATCATTGMAACCTGGCCCGACTTGAAGGCATCGAGGCCTTCGGTCATGTAAGCGTTGGTCAGGCCGGGCGGCGTGCTGCCCTTGTAGAGCGCCTTGTAGAACTCGAGGCCACGCACCGCGTCGGGCGAGTTCACGAAGCCGTCCATGGCATACGGCTTCTTCGGGTCCTCGTACTTGAAGCCCATCGGATAGAGCACGTTGGTGACGCCCATCGTGATGCCTTCGGAGCCGCGCTCGGTGAACAGGTAGGCGCCGTAGACCTTTTTGCCTTCGATCATGCGGCCCTGGAAGAAATCCGCGACCTGCTTGAACTCGGCCCAGGTCTTGGGCGGTGCGAGCTCGCGGTCGTACTTCTTCTTGAACTCGGCCTGCAGCTCGGGCTTGGCGAACCAGTCTTTCCGGTAGGTCCAGCCGACCGCGTCGGCCATCGCCGGCAGCGCCCAGTAGTTCGGCGTGTTCTTCGGCCACTCGGCGTAGCCCACCACGGTTGCGGGCGCGAAGTCCGTCATCTTGATGCCTTCCTTATCGAAGAACTCGTTGAGCTTGACGTACTGGCCCTGCTCGGCCGCGCCGCCGATCCACTGGCTGTCGCCGATGATCAGGTCGCACAGCTTGCCCTTGGAGTTGAGCTCGTTGAGCATGCGGTCGGCGAAGCTGGTCCACGGCACGAACTCGAACTTCATCTTGATGCCGGTCTTGGTGGTGAAGTCCTTCGAGAGTTCGACCAGCGCGTTGGCCGGGTCCCAGGCGGCCCAGCACAGGGTGATGGTCTTGTCCTGCGCGCGCACGTCGGCGGCGGCCAGGCTGAGCACGGTGGCTGCGGCGAGGGCGATCACCCCCGGGAGCATCTTGGACATCGATTTCATGAGCTGTCTCCAAAAGGTTTGGGTTCAGGGGCACATACCGGGCGTCCGCTCAGTGAAGGTTCTCGGCCGTCAGGATCTCGATGCGCGGCTGCACCACGTTGAGTGCGCCGCGGACGTTCTCGCACAGCGCGTGCAACACCCGCGCCGCCGTCAACACGCAGTAATGGATGTCCTGGTGCAGGACGTAGGAGAGGGCATTGGCGCTCAGCAGCGAAGCGTTTTCGTCGGTGAAGTCGTGCGCCGCCACGCCGGCATGGGCTGCTAGCCCGGCCTCGGCCAGCGCGCGCGCCACGCCGGCGCTGCCCGAGCCCACGTTGTAGGCGCCGGCCACACGCGCCGGGTCGATGCCGTGCTGCAGTGCATCGAGCAGCGCGCGGCAGGCGCCGTCGTCATCGGCCGGCAGGTCCGGCGTGCGCACCATGCGCAGCCGGGGAAAGCGCTCCTCGATGACGTGGGCGAAGCCGATGCGGCGTTCGATCTCGGCCGACAGCCGCGTCGCCTGCGACGACAGCAGCAGGGTGTCGCGCCGGCTCTCGTTTGCCATCCGTCCCAGCAGCAGGCCTGCGGTGCGGCCGGCGGCGCGGTTGTCGGCGCCGATGTAGGTCTCGCGCATCGAGCCCGCGACGTCGGAGAACAGGGTCACAACATGGACACCCGTGCGCACCAGTTCGTTGATGGCGCGCTTGATCGGCGGCAGGTCGGGCGCCAGCAGGGCGATGCCTTCGCAGTCGCCCACCTGGGCCAGTTCCTCGGCGAAGCGTGCCGGGTCGGTGGCGTCGAGCCGGTGCGTGATCTCGGTGATGTGGGCGTGCCGGAAATCGCCAGCGGCCTGCGCGATCTGCCGCTCGACCAGATCGAGGAAGGGCGAAGGGTCGGCCGGCAGCACGAAGGCGAAGCGCGCGTTCGCGCCTCGGCGCGGCCGGCCCGGCTGCTGCGGGGCGCCCAGTTCCTCGACCACCTGCAGCACCCGTTGGACGGTCTCGGCGTTGACGCCCGGGCGGCGATTGAGCACCCGGTCGACCGTCGCCGTGCCCACGCCGGCGGTGCGGGCGATATCGGCGATGGTGGGGGCGGAGGACATGATGACGATGCGTTGAGGT
>NZ_JBFUIU010001109.1:0-2386 GCF_056401695.1 Variovorax sp. P4_D9 | reverse complement strand
CAGCAGATGCGCAGGATAGCTCCATCTGAACTCGTCTGAGCTTGGAAATGACGTACCACGGTGAGGGGTGTGGGACCGTGGAGGGCACCAACCGGACATCCAGCAGTCCAATTGAGCGTCTTGGAATCGGTCGGTCGATGCCTTCAAGCCAGGCGTTGCACCCAACTCAGGTCAGACGCTCCTGATTCTCGAGATGTACTCGGTCCCGCTCTCGGGCAGCCACACTTCGCCCGCGCGGCCGTGGATCTGGCGGATGCTGGCGGCGTCTCGTGGAAGCCCAACGCGCTGGAACTTCTCGTCGCCGGGATTGAAACGGAAAATCGCGTTGCCTCCGAAGTCGCTGACCCAGACCTTGTCGCGCTCGTCGACGTAGACGGCGTACGGCCGCGGGCTATCGCCGGGGAGTTTCCAACTGCGCCAACTCATGGCCGAAGGATCGTGCATCGAAAGGTTGCCGCTCAGCCATTCGCTGACCCAGATGCGACCGCTGCTGTCACTCCACACGCGGCGCGCGCCCTGGTTCTTTGTCGGTGGCTCGACAATTGTCGAATTACCGGTGCGGCGGTCGATACGGGCGATGAACGAACCGGCCAACGAGCACCACCACACATCGCCGCTCGGTGTGGTGCACATACCGTATGGCCCCGGTCCGCGCGGTGCGTCTTTGATCGTCACGACGCCACTCTTCACTGCGAGCCTGCCTACAAGGCCGCTCTGCCCGGTAAACCATAGGTCGCCGTCAGCGTCGAACGTCGCTGTGTTCAGGTTGGCGTGGGGTGTGCCCTCGGGAAGCGCAAAGGCGCGAACCTCGCGATCGGGCCATCCCACGCGCACGATGGCGCCCAGACCGCCGTCTGTGATCCATGCCGCCTTGTCGGGGCCCGGGATGACGCCGTGCGGGGCGGCGCCGGCGCCCAGCGCAATAAGCTCGGTGCGCCCAGTGCGCGGATCGAACCAGCCGAGATGGCCACTGCGCTGCGCGGTGAACCACACACCGCCATCGAACGCCGGGGCCACGTCATGGATGCCGGTGCGCTGTCGCGTGCCAAGCGGCCAGGATTGCAGCACTGCGGTCTGTGCTGCCCCTGACAGCGGAACGGATGCTGAAAGCGCCGTGGTACCGATCACGACGATTGCGTGGCGCCGAGTAACCGAATCCATGTTCCACCTCCTTTGCGCGAAGCCGTAGTGCCCTTCCGAGAACGGTCCTTCGCTGACAGCGCTTCTGGCCAGCTGCCGTCATCCGCAGAGCCCAGGAATCGAAGGACCGGGCACGAGCTGATCCGCTGTCACTTCGGGCGGTTTCATGGACTTCGAATACCTATGAAACGCTCCGTGATGCGGGGCCGCCTACCTGTTTGCTTGCGAAATATTCAGGCTAGGCCGTGCGGTGTCGCGGTTGTCGTGCGCCGCCGCTGGTGTCGGCCAGCAATCCCATCGCGAAACCGACGTAGTACCAAAGTGCGGTGTTTGGCCGTCCGATGATCTGGATCGAGTCGAGGAAGGAGGTCTCAACCAGACTTTCGATCCATGGAATGAGGTTCGCGACGAGGGCGAATGGGCAGATGAGGCCGTGCCAGATGCCCGAGAAAAGGCCGTGGGATCGGCGACGGCCTCCGGAATGAAGTGCGCGGCGCAGCCGGTGAGGATCACCGTGACGGCCAGCAGAACGCGTGAGCGTCTAAACCGCCGCGCCAGAAGAGACGGCCATCAACCGCGCACCACGAACGCCTCCAGCGCACGCCGCGGCGCCGGCTCGACCGGCGGCGCGTAACCCACGCGCGCCCACATTTGCACGGTCGCCGACGTAGGCGCTTCGAGCAGCCGCTGGATGTCGGCATGGGGTTGGGCCTGCTCCGGGTACTCCTGAAGGGCCTGCTGCAGTGGCTGCATCGCCACGTCGTGCGCCGTCGCGGCCAGTTGCACACGTGCGTACGCACGCCCAGCGTTGAGCTGCGCCACGCGATCATTGCCCTCGGTCACCATCCACAGAAAGCCCCGCGTGGATTCGAGCTTGCGGTTGAAGTCCTCGATCTGGCTGGTGGTGGCGTAGCCGTCGGGCGCCGGTGCGTGGCTGCGATCGAACAAGCCGACCTTGCTGAGCAGCACGACAAGCGGGTCCATCACCACCAGGCCGTCACGATGCTTCGCGACTTCCCCGGCACCCACGCGCAGCACCTTGAACGATTCGAGGATGGTGCGCGGCGTGGTCAGCTCGATGCGCCATGCTTGCGCGGCGATCGCGCGGTGCTGCTGCAAGCGATCCGGGTGGTCGGCGCCGACGAAGCCGAAGCGCAGCGGATGGGGCTTTACCGCATCGGCCATGGCCTGCCATGCACTTGACGCCACCGGCCGCTGTAGGTCGTACAGGCTGCGGTTGGTGTGC
>NZ_JBFUIU010001108.1:0-2387 GCF_056401695.1 Variovorax sp. P4_D9 | reverse complement strand
CCTCGCCGTCGAACAGGCGCTTGGGCAAGGCATCGCTGCGCATCGTGACCTTCTGGCCGACCGCGACACGGGCGATGTCCTCTTCGTCGACTTCAGCCGTCACGCGCAGCGGCGCGCAGCAGGCCAGCGTGAACACCGCCTGGCCGGCGGGCACGAACTGGCCGGCTTCGCCATCGCGGCGCAACACCATGCCGTCGGTCGGGGCGACGAGTTGGTTGTAGTCGCGCAGGGCCTGGGCCCGCTGGACCGCGGCCTGCGCGGCCCGCAACTCGCTGCGCGTGCGGTCGAGCTCGGCCGGCGCGACGAAACGCTTCTCCACCAGGGAGCGGGCGCGCTCGAACTGGGCCCGAGCCAGTTGTTCGCGCGCGCGCATCTCCTGCACAGTTTGATCGAGGTCACTCGACTCGATGCGTGCCAGCACCTGTCCGCGCTTGACCTGCTCGCCTTCTTCGGCGTCGATCGCCACCAGCCGACCGCCGGCGCGCGGCGCCACCGGCACCATCACGGTGGGCTCGACGGTGCCGGTGGCGTACACCGCCTCGATCGCCGGACCGCGCGTGGGCAGCGCCGTTTCCACGCGCACGGGCCACTGCCACCAAACGACGGCGACCACCCCCGCCGTCAGCGCGGCGAGGGCAAAGGCTTTCGGCTGCAAGCGCATTCCGGTTCGCATGAGTGCAAGGGGGCTCACTATCGCACGTCGATAAATTCGGCCACCGTCACCGTCGACGCGAGCGCTTGGCAACGAAGAAAATGGCCGCCACCGGCGCGGCGGCGATTGTGTCGCGGGCCCAGTCTTGCAGGCGCCGCGCGCCGGGAATCAGGATGCGGCGTGGGAACAGCCAGTGGCAGGCGGATTGCACCAGGTCGTCGGGGTGGGATGCCTCCTCTGCATGAACGTGCAGTGCGCCGGTCAGGTCGGACTCGTCAGCGGGCCCCAGATCGCGAAGCGCCGAGGTAGGTCTTCGCCAGGGCTGGTGCTTGTAGAGGGTCTGCCTGCGCTTGTAGATGGAGCGAAGGCTGGCAAACGACGGTGGCGAAACACTGAGCGCCTGGGAGGTATGCCGGAACAGGTTGCGAGGCGACGAATGGCGCGACCTGGGGCAGGCGAGATAGATGTCGTTCACTTTTTCAGGACCAGCAGGCCTTCGTTGGTTTGGGAGACCCAGGGCCGATCGCTTCCGGTTGGCAGGCCAGCCGGATCGAGTTTCTTCGCCCAGGGCAGGGATTGCTCGCGCCCGAGCTGCAGGCAGAGGCGCACGGTCTTCACGTTCGTGCAGTCCCGCAGCAGATCGCCGAGAACAGATGCGCGAAGGCCGTACGTGCTCTCGGCCAACTCGCGGGCCTCAGCGAGCGGCTGCCGCACCCCGACTTCGCTCAGAAGCTCCAGGAATGCGCGTTCGGGCGCAGAGACGTTCGGGCCATTGGGGCTGCCTTCGAAGGGGCGCACGTGCTTCATGCCGGTCGCATCGCTACTGAAGAGCTGTTTTCGGTGGTACTCGGCAGGGAAAGCGTCCATGAACCAGTCGGGCAGCTTCGCCGACTTGAGGCCGTACAGCTGGAGCTTCGGCTCCTGGGAGACATAGTGCCGTACGCCATGCCAGTCCAGAGCGGTCTTGCCGCCGACGTGCAGGCCTGGGACCAGTCGTTGAAGCAGCCACAGGCTAGGGTCGCGCTGCAACGGGCCGTCAGGACGAACGAACACGCCGCGCGCGAGTCGCCGGAGCCACCCCGCTCGAACGTAGTGGACCGCCAAGTCAGCAGAGACACCTTCCCGAGCCAGGTCCTCGCTGGTCACCGGCGTGCCGCTGGGAACCTGAGTCAAGAGGGCGTTTAGTTTTGACCGTGTAGTCGTAGTCACATTACGATTATTGAGACATTTCCAAGTGCGCGCAAGGTTTCGTTTTGTGCGCGTTGTCGTAATTTGGCTACGACAACCCAGTCAGAGTCAAATCTCACCCGGCGCAGGTTTCTTCGAGTCCATCATCCGCGCCACCGCGCTCACCTGAGCGGCCCCTGCCCGGAAGTAGCCCGTCACGGTGTCCGCGCTGCGGTGCCCAGTCATGGCCATCGTCTCCTGCAAGGGCATGTTCTGTCGCCCCGCCTTGGTGACGAAGCCCAATCGCAGCGAGTGGGCCGAGAAATCGTCACCGACGCCGGCGAGGGCGCAACGGGTCTTCACGATGTCTCGAACCGCGGTGCCCGTGAGCCCGTCTTCGCCGAGCTTCCCGCCCTTGTGGATGCGGCGGAAGAGGGGGCCAGAGGTGATCCCGCTCGCCTTCAGCCAGGCATCCATCGCATCGGCGGCCGAGCCAACAACGGGCTTCACATCCTCGGCGCGCACCTTGCCGCTGTGGTTCGTCTTGAAGTTCGCCAGGGTGTAGAGG
>NZ_JBFUIU010001107.1:0-2393 GCF_056401695.1 Variovorax sp. P4_D9 | reverse complement strand
CGGCGAAGTCGGCCTGCAGCTCAGGGTCGGTCATGGCATTGCCGCCGTACTTGATGACGATGGTCTTGCCGTGGAACTTGCGGATGTAGGGCAGCGCCTGGGCCAGGATCTCGGCCTTGTCGCGCGGGGGGATGTTGAGGACGGGATCGGTCATGGTCAGGCGATGAAAAAGACAGATTCCTGAATTGTGAGGGAACTCGGTGACGCCGAAGCTACGGGCGGAGCCAGCGCGGCACCTTGAACCGCACAATCATCAGATAAGCCGCCACGTACGTGGCGACGAACAGCGCACAGAAGGCCATCAGCACCAGCGTGTTGTTCCAGAACAGCACCGCCGGCACCACGGTCAGCGCGGCGAAGATCCACAGGTACGGCGAGGTGCGGTTGTTGCGCGCCAGCAGCTGCCGCGCCTCGTCGTCGGCAAAGGCTACGCGGACGATGCGGCGGAAGATCAGCTGGTGGAAATGCAGCGCGTCGGCATCGCCCGGCGACTGACCGCGCGCCACCTTGCGGTAGATCGAGAACACGGTCTCCCACACGGGGTAGATCAGCAGCAGCATCGGGAACCACGGCGACACGACCCGGTGCCTTTGCACCAACGTCACCGCGGCCACGGCGATCACCATGCCCCAGACGTATGCCCCGCCGTCTCCGGCGAAGATCTTGCCGCGCGGATAGTTCCAGATCAGGAAGCCCAGCGTGGCGCCGACCAGGCAGATCACCATGGCCGCCAGCTGGCGGTCGCCGACCTGCAGCGCGACGTGGGAGATCGCCAGGCAGACCAGCACCGCCACCGTGCCGGCCAGCCCGTTGTAGCCGTCGATGATGTTGAAGGCGTGCGGCAGGCCGCCGATCGCCAGCGCCGCGAACAGCATCGCGGCATAGGGCACGGTCTGCAGCCAGCCATCGACGACCGGAATGCCGACCCGCGCCAGGCCGAGGTTCAGCACCCAGCACAGCAGCAGCGCGGAACCGATCGTGAGCCCGAGCCGGTAGCGCACCGTCACCTGCTGCGTCACGTCCTCGATGATGCCGCCCAGCACGGCCGGCGCGATGCACAGCAGCGTCAGCGCCGAGGCCTTGAGTGGCCAGGAGACATTGAATGGGTCCGAGCCGACGCCGGCGACGAACCAGGCCACGCCGGTGCCGATGAAGATGCCGGCCCCTCCCAGCCGGGGCACGTGCCCCTTGTGGAAGCGCTGCGGCATGTCGGCCGCATAGCGCCGCGCATGCCGGCGGGCGCGGCGCATGAACACCTGCACGGCGAATGCAGAGACGAGGAAGCTGATGACGATCAGGGCAATCATGGGGTAGTGGCGGGAACCCTAGAATTCCCGAGCGAAATTAGACCATGCCGATGACCCCCTCCCCTCCTGCCTCCATCACGGTGTCGATCGTGAGCCACGGCCAGCTCGACCTCGTGCGCCCCCTGATGGAGGAGCTCGACCGATTCAGCCGCGGCATGGTCGCCAAGGTGGTGCTGACGATCAACATCCCCGAAGTCGACACGCTGGCGGGCCTGGCGTGGGGTTTCGAGGTCGATCGGATCGAGAATTCGGCCCCCAGGGGCTTCGGCRCCAACCACAACCAGGCCTTCGGGCGCTGCGCGACGCCGTGGTTCCTGGTGCTCAACCCGGACATCCGGTTCGACCGCGACATCCTGACGCCGCTGGTGGCGCAGGCACGCCCGGACGCCGGCCTGCTCACCCCGCGCATCCTCGAGCCGGGCAAGGCCGAGCCCGAGCAGCACCGGGCGATCATCACGCCGCACGAGATCCTGGTGCGCCGGCGGCCCGGCTACGTCCGCCCGGCCGTGCCACACTGGATTCCGGGGCTGTTCATGCTCTTTCGCAGCGAGGCCTACCGCAAGATCGGCGGCTTCGACGAGCGTTTCTTCATGTATGGGGAAGATTTCGACATCTGCGCCCGGACCCAGCTCGCGGGCTGGAAGCTGCAGGTGGCCGAAGACCTGCTGGCCCTGCACGACGCCCGGCGCGCCAGTCGCAGCAGCCGCAGGCACCTCTACTGGCACGTTTCCAGTCTGCTCAAGGTCTGGAGCTCGGCCGCCTTCTGGCGCTTCCGCAGCGCGCTGCGCAGGGCTCAGGCCTCGGTGCGGTAGAGCCGGCGGAAGCCGCGGATCAGCGGCAGCTTGGTGGCGGCGCCGATCGCCCGGACCATTCCGGGGGAGCTGTGGGAGAGCAGGAAGCGGGTCAGCCGCAGCTTGGCCTTGGCCCGGAAACCCACATAGGGATTGGTCAGGACCATGTGGGCGTAGTCGTCCAGATGGGCGAACATTTCCTCGCGGTACTCGTTGTCCAGCTTGATGGCCTCGATCGCGTGGTCGACGAACAGCTTGCCGAAGCGCGGCATCAGGTAGTCGCGCAGGTAGAAGC
>NZ_JBFUIU010001106.1:0-2408 GCF_056401695.1 Variovorax sp. P4_D9 | reverse complement strand
CTCTACCAGAGCGCCACCAACGCCGACAAGTTTTTGGCCGTCCCTGCGGGGGTTGATCCTGCTGCGCTCATGGGTCCAAAGACCTTCGACAAGGACTACGCCCAGGTGGTCCAGTATCGAGAGGCGTTCGAGTTCGATCCGGCCGAGTTCTATGCGGGCGCGAATGCTGCCAAGATCGCCGCAGACATCCTGACCATCAAATGGGCGATGTACGAGCGGCCTGCCGGAGCGTCTTGACCTGGTCGGGTTCCGTCGGCCTGGTGCACGACCCCGGCCTCGAACCGGGATGCCCTTGCGGACACGACGCCCTCGACGTCGCGCGTCTGCCTATTCCGCCAGCCGTGCATGAAGGGTGGTAGGCCCCGGGAATTTCTAAATCCCGACCGTCGCCTTGTGGGGGCGCTATTCTGCCTCTGAACTAGGGGCCTGATTGGTGCTGCGGGCAGAGAATTTCGAAATCTCGACCTACCGGTTAAAAGCCGGTTGCTGCTGCCTCTGAGCTATACCCGCAAGTGATCCTGGTAGTGCAGGATGGGAACGATCCATCGACCGCGTCCTTATGAGGGACGTGCTCTGCCACTGAGCTACTGCACCGAAGAGCGAGAACGTGAAGCCGCTGGYCCCCGTGGCCCGACTCGAACGGGCACGCCCTTGCGGGCAGCTGCTTTTGAGGCAACCGCGTCTGCCGGTTCCGCCACGCGGGGATTCTGAGAAGGATGGTGGGATGGGGTACGTCGTACGTGAACAGGATCGAACTGTCTTGGCATCCTCCCCGCCCTGAAGGCGAGGCTTCCTGCTGAGGCGTGCTGCGCGTTACGCACGGCGTGTCTCTTCGGTGGGTTCCTGCTTCTCAGGGGCTGCGCGTTTCGCCCTTTCGGACGATGCACGTCTAACCACCCCTCCACAGGCATTGGGCTTCGATGAAGAGGCCCAGACCGCGTGCCCCGCGGCCAGAATGTTCTTTGCGGCGTTTACGTCCGCGTGCTCTGCGTGGCCGCAGGCGACGCAGGCAAAGAGGGCTTGCGTCTTCCTGTTTTCGACCGCTTCGTGTCCGCAGATGCGGCACGTGCGGCTGGTGTAGGCTGGGTCCACGGCCAGCACCTGACCGCCATGCGCGGCCAGCTTGTAGTCGAGCTGGCGCCGGAACTCGGCCCAGGCAGCGTCGAGGATGCCGCGATTGAGGCCGGCTTTCTGACGCACGTTTCTGCCCGGCTTCTGCGCGCTGCCGCGCGCCGAGGCACTCATCGCAGCAACGCGCAGATCCTCGATCGCGATCACGGGATGCTCGGCCGCCAAACCGCTTGTGAGCTTGTGCAGCCAGTCGTTGCGCTGCTGAGCGATGCGCCTGTGCAACGCGCGCAGCTTCACAATCGCCTTCTTGCGGTTGCACGAGCCTTTGACCTTGCGGCTGACATTGCGCTGGTAGCGCCGCAGACGCCGCCGCTGTGCCTTCAGCGCCGCGAGCGGCTGAATGAGGCGCCCATCCGAAAGCCCCGCGAAGTTGGCAACGCCCAGGTCGATGCCGAGCGTCGGCGCGACGCCGGCCGCCGGTGGCACGCCGGGCTGAAGCGTCTGGATCGCCACATACCAGCGGTCCCCCTCACGGGTGACGCTGGCATTGCGCAGATCTCCGACGAGCTCCCGGCTCATGCGCATACGAACCCAACCGAGCTTCGGAAGCTGGACGCGCCCATTGAGCGCGTCCAATTTGAACTGCTTGCGGTCCGGAAAGCGAATGCCCGGCTCCTCGCCCGGCTTCTTGAAGCGGGGGTAGCCGGGTTTCTTGCCCGTCTTCACGTTCGCGAAGAAGTTCTGGAAGGCTGCGTCCAGGCGCTTCAGGACCTGCTGCTGAGGATGCACCGGGCCTTCCCGCAACCACGACGTTTCTGACGCGTTGCGCCACGCCGTGAGCCAGCCGCACATGCATGCGTAGCCTGCGTACTTCTCGCCGAGATCGCGACGAGCCTGCTGCTCGGCCAACGCCCGATTCCAGAGCCATCGCATCATGCCCGCGTAGCGCCGCAATCGCGCCGCCTGCGTATGGCGCGGGAGAAGCTGGAAGCGGTAGGCTCGGAGCGTCGAATCGACAGACATTTACGAACAGTATGGGCAAGCACAAACGCAACGCGCAAGGGCAAGAGGCGAAATACCTGCTTTTTCCTTCCCGCCCTGTCCCACAGGGACCCGCTGTGTGTCGAGGACGAGGCTTAATGCGGATTCTGGTCAGCGGGATCACAACCCGCGGCTCTGCCATTGAGCTACACGCACCGTTGACCTGGTAGCTCTTGACGATTTCGAAACGTCGACCTATCGGTTATCGACCGATTGCTCTGCCTCTGAGCTAAAGAGCTGGGAACGTGGCTCCTCGACCTGGGTTCGAACCAGGGACCTGTGCATTAACAGTGCAC
>NZ_JBFUIU010001105.1:0-2410 GCF_056401695.1 Variovorax sp. P4_D9 | reverse complement strand
GCTTGCGGTCGCCACTGAGGATGAGCCGCGCATCCTGCTTCTCGATGATCGCCATGAGCTTCTCGAGTTGGTGCGCCGGCACGACGCCAGCTTCATCCAGGAACACGATGCTGTGCCGATCGAGCGTGCGGTGCTGCGAGGTGCGGGCAAGGAAGGACGCGAGCGTTTGCGATTCCATCCCCAGAGAGGCCAAGGCTTCGTTCTGCGACGCATACGGCGCGAGGCCGATCACGCGATAGCCGTGCTTGCCGGAGAGTCGGCACGTCTCTGCCTTGATGCCCGCGACCGCCTTGCTCAGCATGTGGCTCTTGCCAGTGCCGGCCAGACCCTGGATGCCGACGAAGCGGTCGCGCGCGGTGAGCACCATCGCCACGGCGTCGCGCTGGCCCGCGTTGAGATCGCTGGCGGCGAGCATGCTGGCGACACTCTCCTTGGACGCGACGGGCGTCACTGCACCTCGCCCTGCCTTCTCGATGCCGAGGATTCGGATCTCGCTGCGCTTCGCCTCCGGCGTCGCGAAACGGGCCTCCGCCGCCACGAGTGCACCGCGTTGGATCGCCGAGTCCACCGAGGCCTCGGCCTGTGCCTGGGTCTGCCTGCGCGCGGCCATGGTCAGGGCCACCCATGACGAGCGCGTGAGCTTCTCGAAGTCGTCGTGGCCCTTGAACCGGGCAGCGTTGGGATCCTTGGCGAGTTCGCCGGCGCTGATGTTCAGGGACCGGGCGGTCTGGTAGAGGGGCAGTTCCGGCAGCAGGCGCCCATCGGTCTTGGCCTTGTCGAGCGCCGCCTCCACTGCCGTGGTCGTCGTTCGCGTTGCCGCACGCCCGTAGGCCACCTCCAGCAGTTCCGCCCGCGAAAAAATGCCCTGCCGTTCTGCGAGATGGGCGATCGCGAAGTCGATCGCTTCATCGGCGGCCTGGCGGCTGCGGCTCTTGCCGGTCAGCTTCTCGCCAATGGCCTCGCCAGCCCTTGCCGCCTGGTGGCGCACCGCATGCACCATCCCGCTCTGAGCGTCCAGATCCACACCCGCCTCTCTCGCGGTCTGCAGCCAGTGCGCACGCAGCCAGGCCCGATCGCTCTCGGTCTTCTTTTGCCTTGTCGCCAGCGTGATGATCTGCTTTTGCGCCGTGGTCGCGCTCGCGCGATCCTGGCCCCGCGCGGCGAGCAATTTCTCGATCTCCTGGCTGCGCTGGCTGAAATGCTGGATAGCGGCATCGGGAATATGCGCCAACTCCCAGCCACCCTTGCGCGTCTCGCGAAGGTCGAAGCCAAGGGCCTTGAGTTCGGCTGCGAGCGTTGCGCGGTAGAAGGCGCCGACCACCTTGACGTTCTTGAGCAGGTCTTCGTTCGACAGCGCCCGCCATTCGCCGTCCGAGCGCCGGGTGAGGTTCATCACGATCGCGTGGGTGTGCAACTGCGGGTCCTGCGCACGCGACAGCTCGTGACGAAAGGTCGCCGCGACCAGGTTGCCTGTGCGCTCCCGGAATGACAGGCCGCTCTGCTTCTTGCGCGTCGCAGCGAACTCCTGCATCAACTCGAGGCTCTTTTTCACCGCGGCGTCGTGCGCCGCTACGATGCGGACGTCACCTTTGACCAGCGCCTGAATGCTCACCGACTTCGGTGCACTGAATGTGAAGTCGATGCCCTTGCGATCCTTGCTGCCCTTGGTCTGGCTCAGGCGCATGCGTTGGCCGTTCGGGAGTTGTCCATCGAGCAGGTTCTGGAAGGTGTCGCGCTCGATGGTCAGCGCGCCGTCCAGGCCGAGATGGATGACGCTCTGCCCGACCCACTCGCCGCGGTGCCCCTCCTTGCCGTAGTAGTCGTCCGAGGTCTCGAAATAGTGCGCGGCGCCCGCGGCGCTGGTGACGAACTTGAAGGACAACATGGGCGGCCTCCCGCGTCAGGACGAATGCACAGTGGCAACTGTGGCAGCTGTGGCAGAAGCAGCGGTGACCACATTGCCMGGCGAAGCCAGCGCCGACGCCACGCCATGGGGGGCCGTGAACAGCAGGTTGCGCTCGCGGGGCCGGTCATGGAAGCCGTTCGCCATGATCATGGGCGCGACAACAACGGGACGGGTCTTGTACTTCATCGTCACGCGCGCGATGGGATAGTTGCCGGCGAGCTTCACGTAGCCGGTCAGGTTCGGCAGCAGGTGGAATTCGGCCGGCGACACGAGGCGCTCGGTGTCCTGCCGGTGCGAAAGCGTTCCCTTGCCGCCGGCGGACCCGACAGAGACGCTGGGCGCACGCCGCAACACGGTGTGCTCGCCGAGCCCGCGCGAGAACTCCTCCGCCGTGTACGTGTCGAGTTCGCCAATGCCGCACAGGAAGGCGCTGCGAAAGCAATTGCGCAAGGTCAGCGCGTCGTCCTTGCCATAGGTGTCGTTGAGCTGTGCCAGCGACTGGAC
>NZ_JBFUIU010001104.1:0-2412 GCF_056401695.1 Variovorax sp. P4_D9 | reverse complement strand
GTCTACACCCTCACCCACTCGAAGACGAACCAGGCCGGGGCCGAGCGCGCCGTGAACGTGAAGCCTCTCGTGGGGAGCGTCGCGTTGGCCATGCAGGCCTGGCTCGCCGAACTGACGGAAAGGGGCATCAAGGAAGGCGCCTCTTCCGGCGCATTCATTGCCCGCGGGTTTCGTGACGGAGGCCGGTCGGCAAGCCATGTCGCTGACGGAGACGATGGCGATGGCCGGGCACCAGAGCGTGGCGACCGTGATGGGGTATTTCAGGGTCGAGAGTGCGCTCGGCAGCAAGGTCAGCCGGATGCTCGACGAGGAGTGAACGGCAACATTGAATCCTTTGCGAGCCCCCCGCCCTCGCGCACGCCGTTGCTTACTGTGGCGAAGCTCGATGTACATGATGGTAATATACAGTCCATGATTGACCTGAGCAGCGTTACGGGGTTCAACTGGGATGACGGCAACGCCCGCAAGAACGAAAAGCATGGTGTTTCCATGGCCGAAGCCGAGCAAGTCTTCTTCAACGCACCCTTGCTGCTTTTGGAAGATGCCGCGCACAGCCGCCAGGAACCCCGGCTCCACGCCTTGGGCAAAACCGACGACGGACGCGCGTTGCACATCACATTCACTTTGCGCCAATCGAGCCTGTTGATTCGCGTCATTTCAGCCAGGGACATGCACCGAAAGGAGCGAGCCATTTATGAACAAGCAGACTAAGGCGATCCCGAAGTTCGCCACCGAGGCGCAAGAGCGTGCGTACTGGGAAAAGCATGACTCCACCGACTACCTTGACTGGTCGAAAGCCAAGAAGGTTGCGCTGCCCAACTTGAAACCCACGACCAAAACCATTTCGCTGCGCCTGCCTCAGCACCTGCTGGACTCAATCAAGGTCGCGGCGAACRCCCGCGATGTGCCTTACCAATCGCTGATCAAGGTCTGGTTGCAAGAAAAACTACACACGCGCTGAGCGGCCAGCAGGTTGCCCGGGTACGCAGACCGGTTGCTCATGGCGACCGAGGGGCAGATCGTGCCGCCACGCGCTGGTGCGCGAATTGTTGGGCCGCACGCGCCGTGCCCACGCTCAGCGCGGCGCCCGCCCGCACCAGCAACGCGCGCCCACCAAGGATCATTTGCAGTTGGTGCTGGCCACCTGCGACGAGAGACTTCGAGGCCCGCCAACGCGACCGCGTCCTGCTCCTGTTTGCCTGGGCCACCGGCGGCAGTCGTCGTTCCGAGGTGGCCGCGGCCAGGAAGGCGCCCTCGTCCGCCGCATCCRTAAGGGCCGGCCACCTGGGCGAGGCGCTCACTCGCGCCCGCGGCCGTGCGCGACATCGTGAAGGAGCGCAGCGCACCGGAGGGTGTCGAGGGCGAGTTCTCGGCGCATTCGCTGCGGGCAGGCTTCGTGACGGAGGCCGGCAGGAAAGCCATGTCCACGATTCACGCCAGCGGTGGCCAGATACTGGGAACGCTTACAGGCTCGCCCCGCATACCAGACCGCCATGGTGGTGCAGGAAAACGCGGCCAGCGCGCAGTGCGTCCCGACGATTCCGTCACCAGACATCCGCCCCTGAACAGCTGGGATCCGTCATGCCAGAATCATTGAAGGTCTTCGGTAGATCAGGCGGTCTCGGGATCCCTGGCGAGCCCCCTCGGTTCTGGTTCTGGCGCACGAACCGGGATGACGATCCTGGTCTCCCAGCAGGGGGAAAGCTCTGGGCATCGCAACCTTCTGAGCGAACCCCTATGTAGCACATTTGTGCCACGTGAGCCATCGACACCGACCTTCTTGTGTCGGCAGGCGCGCGGCGATCTTTTTTCTGATTCGCGAAGCCGACGTGGCCGCGAGGCAGGCGCTGACGACGCGGTTTACATTGAATAGATGGTGAGGTGCGCTCTGCAACGGCTAAGCGGCATGCGCCGGAATTGCTCACGTCAGATTTCCTTGGGGATGGCCGATTCGCCGGCTGCAACGCGTCGCGCTTGAACAAGGAACAGGCGAGTTCTTTCAGGCGCGGGATCAAGGATCGGTGATCGACCATCCAACAAACGCCGTTCTATCAGCGCACTGCTCCAAGACCGCGGAGCGTCGGTTGTCACCGCACGCAGCCAATCTCGGGCAATTCCAATTTGCGAATCTGCTCGAGCTACTCCGACTCCATTCGCACAACCGAGTCTTCGGACTTGAGTCTCATTTATTATCGCAAGTAAAAACAGGACCCAGGAGCAGGGCATGGATTTGAAAAGTTCGAGCGCCGAAATCTACCCGTCTCGGAGCGGCCGCGGCATCCAGGAGGCGCAGGTCTGGGAAGCAGCCGATGTCTTGCTGCACGAGGGTCTGCGCCCGACGATCGAACGGGTTCGCCAGAAGATCGGCAGCGGCTCGCCCAACACCGTGAGTCCCATGCTGGAACGCTGGTT
>NZ_JBFUIU010001103.1:0-2412 GCF_056401695.1 Variovorax sp. P4_D9 | reverse complement strand
ACTCCACATCGAGCAGGGTCCGGTGCTGGAGGCCGAGGGCGTCGGCGTAGGTGCGGTCGAGGACCTGCAGGGCATCTCGTGGCAGGCGTTCACCATCGTGGGCCAGTCCAACCACGCCGGCACGACGCCGATGCACCTGCGGCACGACGCGGGCTATTGCGCGGCAGCCATCGCCGTGTTCGTGCGCGAACTGGCGCAGCGCCTTGGCGGCAGCCAGGTCGCCACGGTGGGCGCCATCGACTTGCATCCGAACCTCGTCAACGTCATTGCCGGCCGGGCGACCGTCACGGTCGACCTGCGCAACACCGACGATGCCGCCCTGCAGCGCGCCGAGCGGGAGCTGGCCGAGTTCGTGCAGCGGCTCGCCGCCGAGCAGTCGGTGAATGTCGAAACCCGCCGTCTGGTGCGATTCGAGCCCGTGGTCTTCGACCGCCGGCTGGTACGGCTCATCGAGGCCAGCGCCACGGCGCGCGGCCATTCGACGCGGCGCATGAGCTCCGGCGCCGGCCACGATGCGCAGATGATGGCCCGCATCTGCCCGTCGGCGATGATCTTCGTGCCCAGCGTGGGCGGGATCAGCCACAACCCGCGCGAGCACACCGAGYCCTCGGATCTCGCGCGCGGTGYGACGGTGCTGCTGGACGTGCTGATGGCGATGGCCGACGAGCAGTGAAGGGTGAAGTGCCCCGGGTTCGGCGCTACAGTCGGACAATGCTCCGAAGCACTGGACGACCATGACCCCATTCCGAATCCTCGGCCTCATCCTGATTTTCGCGGGCATCCTGTCGCTCGCCCTCGGCCATGTCAGCGTCACCAAGTCGACCCACCAGATCAAGATCGGACCGGTGGAGCTGGCGGTGAAGGAAAAGCAGGACTTTGAGTTGCCGGTCTGGGCCGGCATCGGTGCGATCGTGGTCGGCGGCGTGCTGGTGGTGATGGGCGGGCGCAAACGCTGAGGCCCCCACTGGCAGCAGAATAGCCATCGATACCGTCAGTCCGCCGCCGATGATATTGAACAGCTTCATCGCCTTCTCGGCGAACAATGTGCTCGAGCTCACCGCATGAGCGCCGGTGCCCCACGCCGTGTCTATGGCCAATCCAAGGCCAATCGGTATCAGCGATAGGCCCAGCAACGACAAGACAGGACTGCCCGTCCCGCCGCTCATGAAGCTGAGAACTATCGCGCCAAACATGATCATTGCTTTCGGGTTGGTTGCGCCCACGATGATTCCTGCCACCAATGATTGCTTGCTCTTTGTCTGATTGATGCTCCCGTTTGTCGACAATCGTCCAGAAGAGAACAGATATTGAAATCCGATGCCCAGCAAGACAGCGGAGCCTAGCGAGCGAATAACCGTCAAGACATGGTCGGAATGCCTGAGCAGAGAGCCAATTCCCAAAGCAACGATCACGGCGACAAAATAGGTTCCGATCGCATTTCCAAGCACGCCTCGCAGCGCGTTGCTCCGCCCCACCGTGACAGTCTGCCCGACCAGAAACGCTTGGGCCTCGAATGGCGATCAGCACGGCGGAGGTCAGTACGAACCCCAGAAAACCGTTGAGTGAAGTCAAATAGTCAAGCGCATAGCCATTGATCGTGGTCGGCGGGGTGCTGGTGGTGATGGGCGGGCGCAGCGCTGAGGCCCGCAAGGGCTCACTCGAAATCCTGCTCTTGCAACTCGATCGCGCGCCCATGCGGCGTGCGGTCGGCGGCCCGGTCCCAGGCCCGCTGGTAGCGTTCAAGTTCCGCCGTCGAACTCGCACCCTTTGAGGCCACCAGGGTCTCCAGCGCCGCCAGCCAGTGGCGGTAATACGTGTCGCCGAGGTCGGCATCACCGGCCGCCTGGGCGGCGCTGATCTGCCGGGCCAGCGCATCGGCCCATTCGGGCCAGGTGAACAGGCCGCGCTGGTGCAGCGACACGGCCAGCGCGAAGGCGTGGGCTTCCCAGGGCTCGCGGAACACCGGCTCGGCGCCGTCGTCGCTCGGCATGCCGGGCAGCAGTCGGAGGATCGGGTTCACGCAGCAGGCTCCAGATAGCTTTCCCAGGCGTCGACCGAAACGCTGAGGCCAGCCTCGGCAGCGTCGCCCCACAACACCGCGCCGTCGAAGACCACCGTGTAGAGCCATTGCGGCTGCTCGCCCAGTCCCTGCGCATGCGCATCGGCGAAGACGTGCATGCCATGCAGATGCTCGATGGTGCCTACCTTGCCCTGTACGTAGCCCGGCAGACGCGTGTGGTGATCGACGGCGCCGGCGCGGGTGCGAACGCGTTGACCGGGTGCGAAGCGCGCCGGTGCGGTGGCGGGGCGCTCGGTGGCGGTGCCCCGGGCCAGCGCGGCCGGCACGTCGGCCGCCTGCGGCACGGACTTGACCGGCTGCGCGGCGTGGAGCATCCGGCCGGCGGCCAACTC
>NZ_JBFUIU010001102.1:0-2413 GCF_056401695.1 Variovorax sp. P4_D9 | reverse complement strand
GGGTTGCCCTATGCGCACCAAGCCTCCCAGTGTCCCTTCCGAATCGCCCGCCGCTGTGTAGATGAGAAGCCCGGACATTGGAGCACGAGGATCGGAGGAGACAAATAGCCGTTCGCGCAACGAGGCCGTGGAATATCCACATTCGAAGACAAGCTGGTTTATCAATAGATGCGCGAGGCTGTGCACGAGGAGAAATCGAGACGCCCAGTCTCTATTAGTCGGATCGAGCGGTCTTAGCGCCCAGCAGCTATCCTCCAGTCGCTGAACGAACTCTTGGCTCAGCCTGTCCTTCAGCCATGCAGCGTTATCGCGTTGCCAAGCAGCGACGCTTTCCTCCCGCAGCTCGATATAGATGCCCTCGCCGTAGACTTGGACAGCAGGTAACCACTGATCAGGCCCCTCTGGCGGATCGCGGAAAAGTTGGCTCAGAGCGGAAGAGGGGAGTTCCGATAGTGGTGACGATGAAGGGTCAATTCGGTCAAACCCGAAGAAGACACGAGTTTCACAGAGCCTCTCCACCAAACCGACTCGCTCCACCCACTTGGACAGTTCTGGAGGAACAGCACCGCGTAGCACCCGCATCCTCGGTGACCGTCTCGGGTCATCGATGCCTTCCCTCAAGACGTTAAATTCTGCGCGGCGGAAGCGCATCACTTCGGTCTCTGGCTGCGCGGGGCGCGCGGCGCCAGACTGGGACTCTTTCGGCGCTCCCGTGAAAAGGCTTTCGAGCGCTTGTTTTAGCTTGCCCGCCTCGTGAGATATTCCCAGCTTTGTCAGGGACGCGCTGACAGTGATCACCGCGTGATCGAACATCTTTAGCTTCCACAACGCCTTCATGGTGCCTATCTCGGGCAGCCCGTCAATCGCCTTGCGCAGGTCCACGACTTCGTCGTCCTTCTCGGCAAGATCGGGCAGGCTGATCGCCGAGATGGTACGAGGGAAGTAGATGTTGGTTTGGTTGATCAGTGCGCCAACTAGAGGTTCAGCGCAGGTGCTGTCATGAGCTCCCTCGCCAAGCCACGGACGTTCAGCTGGGCAACGGATCCCAGCTTTTTCGAATTCACTCTTCTCGCCCTTTTCGCGATCGGGCTTTATGGTGGTACCACTAAGGGAGCGTCCCCTAGCGCCAGGCGAACCCTCCGGGCAAGACTTGCATCTCACAACGATGCTAGAAAGCTCCGAGCCGCCCCGATCGGTTAGTTCGAGATGACCTTCACCCGTGCACTGGCAATCGATCCATTCCTGCCATGGGAACTCGCAAAGATGTCCATGCTGGCAAACGGCTATAAATCGAACTGGCTGCCACCTGCTACCGTCCTTTGGCTTTTCAAGGACTCTAGTGTCGAGGTTGAACCGATGCATGTCGCCGCTGCGAGTGTTTCGGTACCATCTTGGAAAGCGCATCGCTGGGATCCGGAGGTTCGCATTCGGAGGTGGCTCATGACGCCTCAAAGGCACTCGAAGGTCGGGCGGGGTGCGGAAGCGATCGACCTTAAGTAGCTCTGACAGCCGAGGCTCGAAAATCTCAAACTCCGACGGATCTGTGCAGTCGACCAATCCTCGAGATTCGTCCCATGACTTGAACCAGTGGTCCAAGCCGGCGATCACATGTGGAACGCCTTGACGGTCCGTATAGAGGCTACCAGGTCCGAATGGCGCAATCAACTGGCCAGTGCGTATTTGCTTGCTTCCCATTTTGTTCTCCTCAGGTGGCGGGACCGCTGCCGGAATCAGCTTTAGCGCAGGCTCCCAATCCCACGCCGCCGTAAGCTGGAGTGATCGCGAGCTCACCGGTCCTATCAACTTGACGCATGCTCGTAGGCACCTTCACGCCGCGCATTTCCTGCAATCTAGTAGCAAACTGTCCTGGCCAAAGCATGAGGTACTCACCGGCAGGAGACTGCGGAAAGTGCTCCCATTCCTGTGGATTGCTCCCCCATTTTGTGAGGAGCTCGGCATGGATGCGTCTCAGTTCGTTGATCGAGCGTTCGAGATCGCTGTCACGTTGAACCACTCTGCACCGATCGATCAAGATATCGACAGCTTCGTCGAGCGCTTCAAGATGGACAGGAAGATCGTGAACCGATTGGTGCACCTGTTGCCTTGCCCAAGTCAGCACGGCCCCGGCGAATCCGCGCTGAATAGAAGAGATGGCAAAAGGCGTAGCAGAAGTGGGCTCAACGCGCTCATAGAGACGCCGGTGGTAGCCGTGAAATTGCTCGTAGTGCGACCGGTCTCGGCTCTTTGAAGGGTTGTAAATTGTGAGGATAAGGCCCGGTCTTTCCTGCCATTTGCGGCCAACGCGACCCGTCACCTGGATATATGTCGAGGTCGATTTCGGCTGGCCGATGACTCCCATCAACGATAGTCGTTCGATATCCACGCCGACTTCGATTATGTTGGAGGCCAGACA
>NZ_JBFUIU010001101.1:0-2415 GCF_056401695.1 Variovorax sp. P4_D9 | reverse complement strand
GCCTATGGCGGCGGCTCGCATGCTCCACGTGCGTTCGCGTCAGATCTCTGTCGGCCGCTGGACGCATGCGCCATCGGCTGCGAATCGCCTGTCACATTGCCTGGAGTAAGCCACCATGTTCTCTTGACTATTCCTCTCTGGTCTCCAGCCAGCGGGCCTATTTCCTCGAGGGCCATACGCGCCCGATGGAGTGGCGCAAGGGCCAGCTCGAATCGGTCAAGGCCATGTTCACCGACCACCGCGATGAGCTGTGCGACGCGCTCTGGAATGTTTTCGGCGACTGTGCCGACTCGCTGTTTCCAAGGAATTCCGCACTCACCACGCGTCCGCTCGACGTCGAACGCCATGTCGAACCGGGTCATTTCTGCTGCCACGCGAAGATGCGGCTCCAGTCGTTTTTCATGCTTGCAACCCACCAATTGCGCTGTTTCGCCAGAGCCATGAGGGCGTCCGAAAACACGCTCATCGTTGAATCGGTGTCGTATTCGCGCGCAGCGTCGTCGTGGTGGACCAGCATCATGAATCGCGCGCCGTCACCACCCTCGGCGTATTCGAGCATGTGCTGATCGCCGTCCGAGTTGCCGAAGGCCATGACCGGGCGGCGGCCTACGGCTTGATGGATCTCCACAGGCTTGGCGGCCTTGTCATTGATCCACAGCAGCTTCGCGTCTTTGGTCAGGATCGCCTTGCCGCTCTCGTCGTAGCTGAACGTCGTCCCAGCCGCCGAGCCCACGACCTGATCGCGCGGAACGCCATAGACCCGTTCGCAGTACACGCGCACAAAATCCTGGCCGCCTCCGGTGACGAAGATCGTCTTGTAGCCGTGGGCGCGGACAAACTGCATCACTTCCATCATCGGCTGGTACACGAGGTCGGTGTAGAGGCGTTGATAGCGCGGGTGCTTCGCCGTCGTGATCCAGTCGTGGACGGACTTCTGGAAGACCTCGACCGTCATGCCGGAATGGGTCAGGGCGACAATCTTTAGCAGTTCGGGCAGTGGCACCTTGGCCACGGCTGCGGCGTCGCCTGAGAGCACTGTCTTGAACGGCTCGAGTTCCTTGAGCTTCGGGTCCTTCGCTGCCAACACCGCGACTTGATCGAGGGTGAACATCACTTGCGTGTACTGGGGCTGCTCGACCCAGGTTGTGCCGTCCTGATCGAAGGCCGCGATGCGCTCCTCCGGCTGGACGAACTCCGGGCTGCCCGCCGTGGTGGTTGCCTCTACGAAGGCGATGATCGCCCGCTTGGTGGGCCCGTCGTTCCAGGAGGGTAGTGGATCGGTCATGACGACATTCTTATCAGGTTATGCGTCGAACGAAAAAAAATTCGCTTCCAATCGTCCTTCAGCTGATGACCACCCAGCCGTCCTTCTTCGCCTCGTCGTAGAGCGACTGCGGAAAGGTGCCTACCTTGGTATCGGGCAATCCCTGCGCCGGCCCATAGGCATTTTCGCGCGTGGCGTCGTCGTGCAGCAGCAGCATCGCGAGCCGCGCGCCATCGCCGGCCTTCGGCGGCACGCGATGTGGCGCGCGACGACTCCCTGTCCGGCATTTTTTCAAGTCGCAGCGCCTCGCGCCATCCGGGCGCCCACGCAACGCCACGTACGTGGAGGTGCAGTCGGGGTGCGGCGATCCAATCACCGGCGCAAGCGGGATCGCGCGGGCATTGCGGTCGCGCGACTGCGGCACCTCAACACTTACATCCCCGACAGCCCGCGTGAAGCTTGCCCCTCCCCGGCGCGACTGCGACCGCTCCCAACTGCATAACCTAAAATGAAGCAGCGGGCCCTGCCTTTCGCCTTCGCCCGTCTTAAGGCAGGTGCAGCGGAAGCCGACCTGCGCAGCGCGCCGACCTGCGACTAGTGTAGTGCGCCACCAAGATATGTACTTATTATTTGCCCCTTGCCAGCGCAGCCTTGGCTCGCGTGACCTTTGCCAGAATGTCAGTCGCCCTCGCAGTCCAGATGAAAGGCTTTGGGTTGGCGTTGTGATGGGCCACGTACAGATCGATGGCCAGTTCCAGTTCGGGCACGCTGGTGAAGCTGTCGCGCCGGATGCGGTTCTCCGAGATGTCGCGGAAGAAGCGCTCGACCATGTTSAGCCACGATGCGCTGGTGGGCGTGAAGTGCATGACGAAGCGTGGGTGCTTGGCCAGCCAGGCTTGAACCTCCGGGTGGGTGTGGGTGCCGTAGTTGTCCACGATCAGGTGCAGCTCCAGGTGCTTGGGSGTCTTGCGCTGGATCAGGCGCAGGAACTGCAGCCACTCGACGTGGCGGTGTTGCTGCTGACACATCGAGATCACGGTGCCGTCCAGGGTGTTCAACGCCGCGAACAGCGTGGTCGTGCCATGGCGCTTGTAGTCGTGAGTGACGGTGCCGGCGCGGCCTTTCTTCATCGGCAAGCCCGGCTGGGTGCG
>NZ_JBFUIU010001100.1:0-2416 GCF_056401695.1 Variovorax sp. P4_D9 | reverse complement strand
CTCCAATACCAACCTCGCGCGCCACCACTTCCAGCGCCGAACTCTCCGGCGGCAGCAATCTTGCTACCGCTCGGTCCTTGAATGCTTTTCCGTATCGAGCCACTCTCATCCTTCATCGCCGCCCCCGGGTTCTTGGTTCTATAGAGGCGACAACCATTCTGCCGCGGGGGGCCCCCCACGCCTGGCGGCGCGGTGGGCAAGGCTGCAAAGCCTTCGGCCATCGGATTGCCTGCTTGGCTTGCCATGGTCAAGGGCCAAGGGGAGATGGCCATCCCTGACGACGATCCCGTTGTCGCCTATGCCGAGCAGGTTGGGCTGCCCCACGAATTCCTTGGTTTGGCATGGCGTGAATTCAGGGCGCGGTACTCCCCGCCTGGAGCGAAGCGATACCGAGACTGGCGCGCTGTGTTTCGCAAGGTCGTGCGCGGCAATTGGTTCAAGCTCTGGTACGCCACGAGCGATGGGGGCTACGCCCTCACCACRCAAGGCACTCAGGCGCAGCGTGCAGCGAAGGAGGCAGCATGAACGCCCAGACTGCTCGCTACCATCTGCAGCCGGCGGAGGAAGACCTCGAAGTGGCGCGCCTGCGCACCCCACCGCATTCGATCGAGGCGGAATCCAGCGTGCTTGGCGGCCTGCTGCTCGACAACGGCGCGTGCGATCGCTGCGGCGACCTGTTGGTCGATGTCGACTTCTACCGCCATGAGCACCAGTTGATCTTCGGCGCCATCAGTGCGCTGGGGAATGCGTGCAAGCCGGCCGACGTGGTGACGGTCTTCGAGCACCTGCAACGCGCTGGCAAGGCCGAGGACGCTGGCGGGTTGGTGTACCTGAACCAACTGGCGCAGTACGTGCCGAGCGCGAGCAACATCCGCCGCTATGCCGAGATCGTTCGGGAGCGCGCCATCCTGCGCAAACTGATCTCCGCATCCGACGACATCGCGACGAGCGCCTTCAACCCGCAGGGCAACTCGGTTGATTCCATCCTCGACTCAGCTGCGCAGAAGGTGATGTCGATCCATGTTGATTCGCCACGCGACGAGTGGGTCAGTGCTGTCGAAGGCATGGCCGCGCACGCGGCTTTGCTGGAGGATCGTGCAGACGGCAAGGTGACCTCTTGGCCTACCGGCTTTGCCGATCTGGACGACTACCTCGAGGGCGGCCTCCGCCCAGGCGCCCTGGCGGTGATCGGAGCCAGGCCCAGCCACGGAAAGACAGCCATCGCCATGACTATAGGGGTGCACATGGCTGCGGATCGCGGTGTTGCCCTGCTGAGCATGGAAATGCCGCACCGCGACGTGCGCGACCGCATGACGGCGCTGCTCGGACGTGTCTCCCTGTCCAGCGTGATCAGGCCGAACAAGGGCGATGGCCTGGATTGGAACCGAGTGGTGGAGGGCGTGGAGCGCGCCAGGAGCCTGCGCTACTACGTCTCCGATCAGTCGGGTCTGAATATCAACCAAGTGCGATCGAAGGCCCGCGGCCTCAAGCGCCGCCACGGCCTGGACGTGCTCACCGTGGACTACATCGGGCTGATGGCCGGGCTGGACAGCAAGCAGTCGCGCGCCTATCAGATCGAGGAAATCACAAAGGGGCTCAAGTCGCTGGCGAAGGAACTCGACATCGTGGTGATCGCACTGGCGCAACTCAATCGCGAGGTCGAGAAGCGTGCCAACCGCCGGCCGATGCTCAGCGACTTCCGCGACTCCGGTTCGATCGAGCAGGATGCGGACATCGTTCTGGGGCTGCATCGTGAAGCGGTAGATCGTCCGGATCTGCATGGCGAGTGGCGAGCGTATGCCGAGCTGGCCGTGCTCAAGAACCGCCAGGGACGCACGGGCACCGTCGGCTTGCACTACGACGGCGAGCAGACGCGCTTCTCTTGCTGGGGCGGCCCGCCTCCGTCGCGTGCCGTTGTGAAGAAGTCGGGAGGATTCGACGGATGACGATCGCCAACACCGATCAGCAGATCGTCATCCGCGAGACGCTTGCCGAGTTCACTGGGCTCAAGATGACCATCGTCGACGACCGCATCGGCGTCCTGATCAACAACGGCCAGGTGCATCGCGTGCGCAACGGGGTTTTCGTGCCGGCTGCGAGGCATCCGCCAGCTCGAGCCATCAGCAAGACGGTGATGCCTGACGGTATGGTGAAGATCGAGATCGGCGACGACGTCATCACGCTCACGCCGCGCGAGGATCGGGCTCTCGCCACTTTGCAGGCCGGCGTCGCGGCCCAGTTCGCAGCGATCAATCTCGGGCACCAGGCGACAGCGCTGACTTCGGGTATCAATGAGCGAGTGCTTCGATTGGAGCGAATCGCCACCCGCGAGCAGGAACTTCACGAGACCCTTGAAAGGCGCGCCCGGGCGGATCAGTGCGCAGTGCCGAGCTCTAGTTGAACTCGAGCGACTTAG
>NZ_JBFUIU010001099.1:0-2419 GCF_056401695.1 Variovorax sp. P4_D9 | reverse complement strand
GTCGAAGCCAGCGGGGCCGGCTCGGTGAAGACGGCGTCCTCGCCGACGCTGGCGGGAGGCGCGACCTTCGCCACCGACTTCACCCTGCCCTGAGTTGACTTGAGCGGCGCCCCCGATGACCGGGGCGCGCCGCAATTGGGGGTGTTGCCTCCACGATCGGTGGACCACCTCACGGAGCTCGCTGAACGGCCGCTTTAGAGAAATCCGTGCGACTGCTTTGGTCTAGGGTTGTCCGACACCTGTTCGTGCGACACGACGGCGCCGAGCACGACATGGCCTGAGGACAGGTGTTGGACAAGCCTCCATGGAGGAAACCGCGGAATGCAGCTTGGACGCCTGAGAAAGCTACGAGACTATGGGGATTCGGGACGCGTGGATCGAGCTGGTGGTGGCGACGCGACCCCAGAATTCGGCCGATGGCGTCGATGGGGCACGGCGGATTGAAGCCGGAGCGTTGCGTTGCTCGGTGGCATGACGGACGGCGGGCCTTCGTGAGGCGCGAAGGCAAGACCTCCTCGCATCGACCCTGGAGGATGAAGAGCCGAAGCTTGGTTTGGACGCTGATGCAGATGCGAACTCATGGTGCCCGAGCCTTTTGAGGCGGAGCGCGGATTGGCTGGCCGCGAGCGAAGGTCTGCAGGATGATCATCGGGCCACCACAGTGCGGGCAGAAGAAGCTCGGTCGCTCGGATTCCGGCTCGGCATCACCAGCCGAAGTCTCCGTAGCTTTGTTGGATGGCTGCAGTAGCAACTCGCGAACTCGTGCGAGGCTGGCCTTGCGATTGCCGTTGGCCAGGAGCCCGAAGTGGCGGATGCGATGGAAGCCGCTGGGCAGGACGTGTAGCAGGAAGCGGCGCATGAACTCGTCGGCATCGAGCGTCATCGTCTTGCGGCGTGTCCGGCCCTTGGCGCGGTAGTCCTTCCAGCGGAAGGTGATGCCTCGCTCGTCCATGGCCACGAGCCGGCTATTGGAGATGGCAACCCGGTGGGTGTAGCGAGACAGATAGGCCAGCACCGCTTCCGGTCCGGCGAAGGGGCGCTTGGCATAGACGACCCATTCGCACTGGCGCAGCGGTGCGAGCCAGTCGGCGAAGGCGTTCTCATCGGCCAGTGCAGCGAACTCACCGAAGAACTGCAGCCGGCCGGCGCGATGAGCGTGCTCGAGCGCTTCGAGGAAGCGCCGCCGGAACAGCCGCGACAGCACGCGCACGGACAGAAAGAACCCGGTCTTGCAGGCGACCCAGCGCTCGCCGTCCGGCGACAGGCCCCCGCCCGGCACGATGCCATGCACGTGGGGGTGATGCGTCAGCGCCGATCCCCACGTGTGCAACACAAGCGTCACACCGATGCTGGCGCCCAGGTGCTTCGGATCGGCCGCGATGGTCAACAGGGTCTCGGCGGCGACGTCGAACAGCAACGCGTAAATCGCGGCCTTGTTGTAGTAGGCGATGGCGCTGATCGGCGCCGGCAAGGTGAAGACGACGTGGTAGTAGTCCACCGGCAGCAGATCGGCCTGTCGAGCGTCGAGCCAACGTTGCGCGGCGGCGGCCTGGCATTTCGGACAATGGCGATTGCGGCACGAGTTGTAGGCGATCTGGTCGTGCCCGCAGGCTTCGCAACGCAACACGTGGCCTCCCAGTGCCGCGCTGCGGCACTGTTCGATGGCCGACATGACCTTGAGCTGGCCCAGGCTCAGGTGACCCCGCCGCGCCGTGCGCCAAGCGGGACCGTGGGTGCGGAAGATGTCGGCGACTTCCAGGGCGCAGTGCGCCATGGAGAAGGCCTATGCAGCTTGCAGCCTCTCCAGCGGGCTGATCACTTCGTGCAGGATCTCAGTCGCCACGTGCGTGTAGACCGATGTCGTTTCCAGCTTCTTGTGGCCCAGCATCACCTGGATCACCCGGATGTCGACCTTCTGCTCCAGCAGGTGAGTGGCAAAGCAGTGCCTCAAGGTGTGCATAGAGACACGCTTGTCGATCCCAGCCGCCTCGGCCGCGTGGTGAACGGCGCGGTTGAGTTGGCGCGCGGTCAACGGGTCCACTGGGTTCATGCCCGGGAACAGCCAACCGTTGGGCAGCATCTTGCCGTGCGCATGCGCATATCGCCACCAGGCGCGCAGCCGTTCCAGCAGGACGGGCGAGAGCATGGCGTAGCGATCCTTGCCCCCACATGTGTTCGCCGGTCTTATGTTGAGGCGGGTGCGGCAGCCGCCATTGGAAGGGCGAGAGCTGTCGGTAGATGCCGGTACGACCGCAACATAAGGTCTCGGACGGATTGCTACAGCGACCTGAGGAATTCGATGAGACCTGGGTCGGAGTGCCACGGCTTGACGGAAGCCTCATCGGGTTGATCGCAGTGCGCCAGCGCCTTGGCTTTCATTTCCAGGTGTGCGCCAGCGCCTTGGCTTTCATTTCCAGGT
>NZ_JBFUIU010001098.1:0-2422 GCF_056401695.1 Variovorax sp. P4_D9 | reverse complement strand
TGCTTGCGCATGCGGCCGACGTTTTCGATCTCAAGGGCTTCGGCCTGCTTGAGGACTTCGGACACGTGGAGTGCCTTGAGTTCGTTTAAGTGCATGGAATGACCCCGTGAGGGGAAATCAGTCTGGAACCAGGAGGGGGAGGTTTGGTGAGAGGCGAGAGATGCCTCACAAACCGGGGAACTCGAACCGGGTCCCTGGAAGGGCCGGTGATCTGCGGGAGATTATGACAGGAAAATCGGCGGCTGCCGGCGCATTGCGCGCGGGCAGCCAGGAACGGGTCAGGCGAGTTGCTGATCGATGAAGGCCGTGAGTTGCGCCTTGCTCATCGCGCCGACCTTGGTGGCGGCCAGCTGCCCGTCCTTGAAGAGCATCAGCGTGGGGATGCCGCGGATGCCGAACTTGGCGGGGATGTCGCGGTTCTCGTCGACATTCATCTTGGCGATCTGCAGCTTGCCTTCATAGGTGTTGGACACCTCGTCGAGGATCGGGGCGATCATCTTGCAGGGGCCGCACCATTCGGCCCAGTAGTCGACCAGAACGGGCTTGCCGGACTTGAGCACGTCGGCTTCGAAGGAGGAGTCGGAGATGTGTTTGATGAGGTCGCTGGCCATGTTGTGTCCTTCTGCGCGGAGAGTTTTGGGTGCTGCCAAAGTGCAGGTCATTGTGACAGAAACCAAGTAGCGAGGTGGTCGGCGCGGAAGCTATGGCGCCGATAGCCAAAGCGGTGACACTCGACGCATGAATCAGACAAGAAAAGTGGCGGTGCTCGGTGGCGGCCCCGCTGGATTGATGGCTGCCGAAGTGCTGGCCGCACAGGGCGTCGAGGTGCATCTCTACGACGCGATGCCCTCGGTCGGACGCAAGTTCCTGCTTGCCGGCCGCGGCGGTCTCAACCTCACGCACTCCGAGCCTTACGAACTCTTTGCCGGCCGCTTCGGCGAACGCAATGCGGACATCGCGCCGCTGCTGCGGGCCTTCGGTCCCGATCAGTTGCGTGCCTGGGCGCACGGCCTAGGCATCGAGACCTTCGTCGGCACCTCGGGGCGCGTGTTCCCAAAAGATATGAAGGCCGCGCCGCTGCTGCGTGCCTGGCTGCATCGGCTGCGACAGGCCGGCGTGCACTTCCACATGCGCCATCGCTGGCTGGGTTGGCCGGACGCTTCGACGCCGGCCACCACGCTGCGCTTCGCCACGCCCGACGGCGAGGCCACGCAGGCGCATGACGCCGTGGTGCTGGCCCTCGGCGGCGCCAGTTGGTCGCGGCTGGGTTCGGATGGGGCCTGGGCGCCGTGGGTGGCCGGACGCGGCGTCGCGGTCGCGCCCCTTGCGCCGGCCAACTGTGGCTTCGACATCGGCTGGACACCGCATTTCGCGGAGCGCTTCGCGGGCATGCCCTTCAAGTCGGTGGCGATCGCGTTCAGCGACGGGCAGGGTCGCCGCTTCGCCCGCAAGGGCGAGTTCGTGGCGACGGCCACCGGCATCGAAGGCAGCCTGATCTATGCCGCCTCGGCCTTGCTTCGCGACGAGATCGCGGCGCGCGGCAGCGCCACCCTGATGCTCGACCTGCTGCCCGATCGCAGCGTTGAGCAGGTGCGCGCCGCGGTGATGCACCCGCGCGGCGCGCGTTCGCTGGCGAGCCATCTGAAGAGCCGGCTGGGCCTCGAGGGCATCAAGGCCGGCGTGTTGCATGAGGTGCTCACGCGCGACGAGATGCATTCGCCCGAGAAGCTGGCCGAGACCCTCAAGGCGGTGCCGCTGCGCCTGTCGGCGACCCGCCCGATCGACGAGGCTATCAGCACCAGCGGCGGCGTGCGCTTCGACGCACTCGATGACAGGCTGATGGCCGTCGCGCTGCCGGAGGTCTTCTTTGCCGGCGAGATGCTCGACTGGGAGGCTCCGACCGGGGGCTACCTGTTGACCGCCTCGATGGCGAGCGGCGCGGCCGCGGCGCGCGGTGTGCTGGCGCGGCTGAAGTAGGGCGCCGCCTGCGTTGGGCTCATGGCCGGCCGAGCCAATGGCGCGCTGTGGTGGCAATGACCTGTGCTGCCCGAACCTGGATCGGCGCGGCCGGTGCCGGCTCGCGGGCGACGGGAAACGGCCAGGACGAACGCCTCTCGACCCAGGGCCGAGGCTCGAGCGGCAGCACCCGGCCAGCGTTGAACGTGGGTGTGAGGAGGGTCATGGGGCTCGCCTTGGTCTGGTGGTGGGAGGCCGCTCGTTCTAGTTGAAATACTGTATAAACAAACGGGGTTTCCGGTTAGCTCCAGTGATCGGATATAACTGGATGTCCATCCAGTCAATGCTACTCCCTCGATGACGGCGAAGACAAGCCCTTGATGACGCTCTGGTAGGTCACCGGCGCGGTCACGACGGCCTGCTGCATCAGCCGGTAGAACAACAAGCCGCGCGACGTAGAGGTGCG
>NZ_JBFUIU010001097.1:0-2423 GCF_056401695.1 Variovorax sp. P4_D9 | reverse complement strand
GCGTCAGGTCGCTCAGGTACATCTCGGTGGTCAGGCGCGCGACGTCGAAGCGCGCGTAGAGCTCGTGGATGTGATGGCACAGGTCGCGCAGCCCAAGCCGCTCGTACTTGGGATGCGCCTGGCAGAACTCCGGCATGATCCGCCACATCGGCTGATTGCGCGCGTAGTCGTCCTTGAACTGCTGCAGCGCCGTCAACAGCGTGTTCCAGCGGCCCTTGGTGATGCCGATCGTGAACATGATGAAGAAGCTGTAGAGCCCGGTCTTCTCGACGATCACGCCATGCTCGGCCAGGAACTTGGTGACGATGCTGGCCGGGATGCCAGTCGTCGCGAACTTGCCGTTCAGGTCCAGCCCGGGCGTCACGATGGTCGACTTGATTGGGTCGAGCATGTTGAAGCCGTCGGCCAGCTTGCCGAAGCCATGCCACTTGGCGGTGCGCGACTCGCCCTTGATGATCCAGTCGTCGGCGCGGCCGATGCCCTCATCGACCAGCTTCTCGGGGCCCCAGACCTTGAACCACCATTCGTCCTTGCCGAACTCGGCCTCGACCTTGCGCATCGCGCGGCGGAAGTCGAGCGCTTCGAGGATGCTCTCTTCCACCAGCGCGGTGCCGCCGGGCGGCTCCATCATCGCGGCGGCGACGTCGCAGCTGGCGATGATCGCGTACTGCGGGCTGGTCGACGAATGCATCAGGTAGGCCTCGTTGAAGAGGTCGCGGTCGAGCGCCCGGTTCTGCGAGTCCTGCACTAGCACGTGGCTGGCCTGGCTGATGCCGGCCAGCAGCTTGTGGGTCGACTGGGTGGCGAACACCAGCGAGTCCTTCGGCCGCACGCGGCGCTTGCCCATCGCGTGGTAGGCGCCGTAGAACGGGTGGAAGGCCGCGTGCGGCAGCCAGGCCTCGTCGAAGTGCAGCGTGTCGACGTAGCCGTCGAGCATGTTCTTGATGGTCTCGGTGTTGTAGATCACGCCGTCGTATGTCGACTGCGTGAGCGTCATCACGCGCGGCTTCACCTTGTTGGCATCGACGTGCGACAGCAGCGGATTGGCCGCGATCTTGGCCTTGATCGCCGCCGGCTCGAACTCGCTCTTCGGGATCGGGCCGATGATGCCGAAGTGATTGCGCGTCGGCTTCATGAAGACCGGGATCGCGCCCGTCATGATGATCGCGTGCAGGATCGACTTGTGGCAGTTGCGGTCGACCACCACCACGTCGTCCGGCGCCACCGTGTGGTGCCACACCATCTTGTTGCTGGTGCTGGTGCCGTTGGTGACGAAGAAGCAGTGGTCGGCGTTGAAGATGCGCGCCGCATTGCGTTCGCTGGCCGCCACCGGGCCGGTGTGGTCGAGCAATTGGCCGAGTTCCTCGACCGCGTTGCAGACGTCAGCGCGCAGCATGTTCTCGCCGAAGAACTGGTGGAACATCTGGCCCACCGGGCTCTTGAGGAAGGCGACGCCGCCCGAGTGGCCCGGGCAGTGCCAGGAGTACGAGCCGTCTTCGGCGTAGTCGATCAGCGCCTTGAAGAACGGCGGCTGCACGCCTTCAAGGTAGCTCTTGGCCTCGCGGATGATGTGGCGCGCCACGAACTCCGGCGTGTCCTCGAACATGTGGATGAAGCCGTGCAGCTCGCGCAGGATGTCGTTCGGGATGTGGCGCGAGGTCTTCGTCTCGCCGTAGATGTAGATCGGCACGTCGGCGTTCTTGCGCCGCACCTCGCCGATGAAGGTGCGCAGGCTCAGCACCGCCGGGTCGAGGTCCGGACCGACCGAGAACTCTTCATCGTCGATCGACAGGATGAAGGCGCTGGCGCGGCTTTGCTGCTGCGCGAACTGGCTCAGGTCGCCGTAGCTGGTGACGCCCAGCACCTCGAAGCCTTCGCTTTCGAAGGCCTGCGCCAGAGCGCGAATACCAAGGCCCGACGTGTTCTCGGAGCGGAAGTCCTCGTCGATGATGACGATGGGAAAGCGGAATTTCATGAGCAGGGCTCCGGACAGGCAAATAGGCGCGAAGTGTACGGAATTCAGACGAGAAATCGCGCCCGCCCCATAAACGAAGCTTCAGGCGGCTTTTGTGGCCAAGCCCCGGCCGCCGCCGGGTGCGCCCTCGGACAGCAAAATTCACGCTGCGGCACTGCTACAATCGTCGGCTCGGAGCGGTGGATGAGCGGTTTAAGTCGCACGCCTGGAAAGCGTGTGAGGGTTAATAGCCCTCCGCGGGTTCGAATCCCGCCTGCTCCGCCAAGAAATGCGTCTCCAGCAGCTTCCAACTGCCAACGGATCCGTCCTGAAAGCCCCGCATGCCGGGGCTTTTTTGTGCGCCGCCGATTGCGCGTAACATGGCCACGGCCTTTGTTCTTCAATCCCGAAGGAGCCCGGAATGGCCGGATCAAGCACATCACAGCCCACGCCACGCATGCCACTCGAC
>NZ_JBFUIU010001096.1:0-2427 GCF_056401695.1 Variovorax sp. P4_D9 | reverse complement strand
GGCTCTGGTGCAAACTTTGGCTTCCGGTAGGCTACCGACCTTTGTGATGTGAAGGCTGAACGTGGCAAAGAAGTTCCAGAGCATGGATGAGCTGTTCAAAGGTCGGCACTTTGAGCGCGAGATCATCGTGTTGTGCGTTCGCTGGTACCTGCGCTTCAAGCTGAGCTTTCGTGACCTGGTGGAGATGATGGCTGAGCGTGGCTTGGTCTTGGCCCACACAACGGTCATGCGCTGGGTCCAGCGGTTCGTACCGGAGTTCGAGAAGCGCTGGAATCGATTCGCTCGCAAGGCCGGTCGATCATGGCGCGTCGACGAAACCTACGTGAAGATCCGCGGCMAATGGACCTACCTCTACCGAGCCGTCGATCGAGAAGGAAAGACGGTCGACTTCCGGCTGAGCGCCAATCGCGATGTCAAGGCGGCCAAGGCGTTCTTTCGCAGGGCGCTGGAGACGCAAGGCCGAGCTCCGGTGAGCGTCACGCTGGATGGCTATGCCGCCTCGCACCGCGCGGTGCGAGAGTTGCCCGCGCAGAGCTCACGATGGAAAGACACGCGGCTGCGATCGTCGAAGTACCTCAACAACATGATCGAGCAAGACCATCGGGGCGTGAAGTCACGCATCAACCCGATGCTGGGGTTCAAGGTCTTCGACCGTGCTGCGGTGACGATCGCCGGCGTCGAGCTGCTGCACCGAGTTCGCAAGGGTCAGTTCAATCTCGGTCGGCTGCATGTTCGGGGCCAAGCTGCGCCCGCGATCTGGAATGCCGTGCTTTCGGCATAACCTGCGCGGCCCTCTGGAGACGTCGCTCGGCTACCCCCAAACTTTGCACCAGAGCCGTCTTCTGCACGCGTGCGCGCAAGGCGGCGTCGTCCATGCGCGCGATCTCCTGCCCCGTCGGATTGCCCGCGACCGGCAGGTGAAGCAGGGCGCACAGGTGCTGCGTCACGAGCTCGCTGTCGCCGCTCACGATCTTCACGGCCACGCCGCTCTTCGCCAGTGCGGCCAGCGCGGCGCCCGCGCCGGGCTTGGGCGGATCGATGAATGCGGCAAAGCCGGCGAACACGAGTTCGCTCTCGTCGCGCACGACGACGTGCCCTTCGATTTCGAGCGCCGGCGCGTGTCCGTGCTGATCATGCTGATCCTGGCGTCGGTCAAGGTCCCCGTCTTGTCGGTGCACAGCACACGTCCATGGCGCCGAGGTTCTGGATCGCCGCGAGGCGCTTGACGATCACTCGCCGCTCGGCCAACCGGATCGCGCCGCGCGAAAGCGTCACGGAGACGACGATCGGGAGCAATTCGGGCGTCAGGCCGACGGCAAGCGCAACGGCGAAATGGAACGAGTCGAGCAGCGGGCGATGCAGGATCAGGTTGACCAGCGTCACGAAAAGCACCAGCAGCAGCGTCGCCCGCATGAGCAACATGCCGAAGCCGTGCATGCCGACCTCGAAGGCGTTGGGCGGCGGTTCGGCCTGGATGCTGTGCGCTACCTCCCCAAGGGGCGGTGGCGGCGCCCGTGACCATGACACGGACACGTGCGCTGCCGCTGACCATGGTGCTGCCCATGAAGACTGCGTTGAGGGCCTGCTGGAGTTCCGTCGCGCCGCGCTCGACCGTGCCCGGGTGCTTTTCCACCGGGTAGGACTCGCCGGTGAGCGGACCCTGATTGACGAAGAAGTCGCGTGCCTCAAGCACCCTGCCGTCGGCCGGCACGCGGTCGCCGGCGGCCAGCAGGACCAGATCGCCCGGTACCAGCGTGGCGACGGGAATCTCCTGTTCGAGGCCGTCCCGGATGACGCGCGCGCGAAGCGCCACCGACTCGCGCAGCTTTTCAGCGGCGCGAGCGGCTGCTTCTGGGTCGCCTCGAAGCTGTTCGGCCCGATCCGGTCGAGCGCGTCGCGGGCCTGCGGTGCCGACAGCCCCTGCGTGTCGAGAGGTGCGACATCAAGCCACCAGGGTGCAGTCGTCGAGGCCATCATGGCAAGCAAGACTAGGCGAGGCGGCAGTCGCCTGGTTTGACGCCGCGCAAGGGCGGGGGGTCGAAAGGGCGCTAACTTGGGGCGCACATTCGTTCATTGCAAGACGGAGCCCCTCATGCGGACACCCAAGACCATCCTTCTTCATCTCGACAGTTCCGCGCGCACCGCGGCGCGAGTCACGGTCGCGCGGCAGGTCGCCGAGGCCTTCGAGGCCGAAGTGACCGGCCAGCCGTGCACCATGTCGGCGCTGCTGCGCTATCCCTACGCACTGGAGGGCGCGGCGGAAGCCGTGGCGATCATGCGGTCGCTCGACCGCGAGTCGCGCGACAAGGCGCATGCGACCTTCATGAGCGCCGCAGGAGGATCGCCCCGCCTGCGCTGGTCCGAGCCGATGAGCGACGCGCCCTGGGGCATTGCCCGCCGCGCCCTCTATGCCGACCTGCTGATCCT
>NZ_JBFUIU010001095.1:0-2442 GCF_056401695.1 Variovorax sp. P4_D9 | reverse complement strand
CTTTCCGGCCGCTCGCTTTCGTCCAGCGAAGGTCCGCGCATTTGTCGACCTGTTAGCGGACAGGGAGCAGCAACGGCAGAAATCCACGTCAACGGCGAAGTCGCCTCGATGATTCAAGACCTCGACTCCGACTCGACCTTCGGATCTGGGACCCGGCAATCACTGCCTCATTCAGCACGAATGTTGTTTCGCTTGGCCACCTCGCCCCAAAGTTTGTAGTTGTCTCGCGTGAGAGTGGCGAGGCGCTCCGATGTCCCGCCGCCTACCATATCCCCATTCTTCACAATCTGAGAGGTGACTGCGGGATCGCCAAGTGCGGCATTCATTGCCGCATTGGCTTTGGTGACGACATCGGCGGGCAACTTTGGCGGACCGTAAAGCCCTACGAACACGGTGACCACGAAGTCCTTGATGCCAAGTTCCGCCGCTGTGGGAACGTCGGGAAGCGCCGGAAGCCGCGTGCTACCCGTAACGAGAATTGGCCGCAGCTTGCCGCTGGAAATGAATGGGATCAGGAGGGATGCCGCATCCATCAAGCAGGGCACCTGATTTCCCACGACGTCTTGGATGGCTGGAGCGCTGCCGCGGTAGGGCACTTGGCTCATCTTCGGCAGGCCAGCTCTCTCCCGGAAGTATTCCATCGCCAAATGCGTGTTGCCGCCATTTCCCGACGAGGCGTAGCTAAACCCCTTTTCGCTTTCTGCCTTGACCCAGGCAACGAAGCCAGCAAGGTTCTTCGCCGGCGATGCAGGATTCACGACCAGTACCAATTGAGATTCCAAGATCAGCCCAATGGGAGTGAACTCGGTCGGAACAGGCGAAGGCGTGGAGTAGGTATGGGGGTTGATGGTGAAACTCGTATTGGCCACCAGAAACTTGTAGGGGTCGTTCGCGCGCTGCACCTCGGCTGCAGCGATATTGCCGCCCGCGCCCGGCTTGTTGTCAATCACGACAGGCTGTGCAAGAGCCGTTGCCATTCCCCGGCTGAGGAATCGCGCGCCGGCATCCGTGAGACCGCCCGGCGGATAACCCACGAGAACGGAAATTGGCTTCATGGGCCATTGCGTCGCCTGCGCGATCGCAGCGAGAGGACTGAAAGCGGACGTCGCCGCGCCGACGGCTGCCAACTTCAACACGCGGCGTCTAGACAGGATGTTCATTGCAGTCTCCTTAGGTATCAAATATTGAATGTCGTGATCGTATATGTGTGATCACACAAAGAGCATAGGACTTACCCCGATCGAGCGGCCGAGGCCCGTTGCTTGAATCGGAAATGACCTATGCCGTGGGCAGTGGCGCAGCAGCCACCATCAAGAATGCGTGCTTCCATCAAATACGCATCTCGTGAACGTCATCCGGCACGATCAGTCGCGCACCCGTCGCACTGACGACCTGCTCGACCGTCACGCCCGGCGCCGTCTCGCGCAACATCAGCCCAGCCTGCCCCGGTTCGATGACGGCGAGTTCCGTGACGATCAAATCGACACGCCGGGTCGAGGTGATCGGATAGGCGCACCGTTTGACAAGCTTTGGCGCGCCTCTGGCCGTGTGCGTCATTGCCACAATGACCCGCCTGGCGCCCGTGACGAGGTCCATGGCGCCGCCCATACCGGGCACCATGACCCCTGGAATGAGCCAGTTCGCCAAATGCCCCGCCTCGTCCACCTGAAGGCCGCCGAGAACGGTCACGTCGAGGTGCCCACCACGAATGAGGCCGAAGGACATGGCCGAATCGATTGCACAGGCCCCAGGCCCGGCGCCGACTGGGCGGCCGCCTGCGTCAGTAAGATCAGCCCACGCAAAGCCCTCCTCGGGTAGCGGCAGCATGCCGATCAGACCGTTCTCGGACTGAAAAAACACATTCACGCCCTTGGGCAAGTGGTGCGCTACCTGCGTCGGGAGTCCGATCCCCAGGTTGACGAGCTGACCATCGCGAAGCTCTTTCGCGATCCGGCGGGCGATCAATTCCTTGTCACCCATTCGCGCTCTCCTTGCAGACCAGGTACTGGATCAACACGTGGGGCGTCATGACCGCATCGGGCGGGATGACACCCACAGGAACCATGTCTTCCGCTTCTGCGATGACTGTTCCAGCAGCCATCGCCATGATTGGATTGAAGTTCCGAGAGGTCAATGCGTACTCCAGGTTGCCGAGGTAGTCGGCACGCCTCGCATTGATCAGAGCGAAGTCGGCCTTGAGAGGCAGCTCCAGCAGAAACGTCTTGCCATCGACTTCGACCACTTGCTTGCCTTTCGCTGCGAGGGTCCCAAGCCCTGTCTGCGTCAAAACGCCGCCGAGTCCGAATCCCCCGGCCCGAATACGTTCCACAAGAGTCCCCTGCGGCACCAGGTCGACAAGGACCTCACCCGCGATCATCTGCCGCTGCGTCTCCGGATTGGTGCCGATGTGGCTCGTCACGATTCGACTTACGAGCTTGGCGT
>NZ_JBFUIU010001094.1:0-2443 GCF_056401695.1 Variovorax sp. P4_D9 | reverse complement strand
GCTCTACCTCATCTACTACGCCCTTGAGGATCGCCGCAAGACGCCGATCCTGGGTCTGGAAGAGTCCCTGCGGAGCGACGCTGACCTCAAAAAGCTGCTGGGCTTGGACGGTGGCGCAGGAGATGGCGAAGTGGTGTGGTCGGTGACCCCCGGAGACACCGGTCGCTCCGCGAGCACCTCCACGTCGCACGGTGGGTTCGACGATGACGCCCCGACCATGAACAGTGTCCTGCGTCGCGTTCTGGGCAATGATGACGCGGACACGATTGTCGAATACGGTGGCGCTCGCGACGTGGGTGCCGGAAGACCGTGGGTTCAGGAGTACGACCTGCCGCCGGAACTGGCGGCTTTGCGGGTGACGCAAACGTTGCCGGCGGCACCGGCAGTGGCGTCAACCAGCCCAGCGCTCCTCCCATCCGCCGCACTGTCTGCCAGTGCCTACCCGACGACCAGCGTTTCGGGGCAGCGGATGGCGTTGTGCGTTGGCATCGATAGCTACCCAGGGCCCAATGCGTTGGCGGGCTGCGTTGCGGATGCAAATGCTTGGGCCGACGCCCTCAAACATCTCGGCTTCGACACGACCATGCTGATCAACGGAGACGCGAAACGTGCGGCGATCGACGCCCAGCTTCGCGAACTGATCAGCCGCAGCCGTGCCGGCGACGTGATCGTGTTTCAGTACGCCGGCCACGGTACCTTCATGCCGGATCTCGACGGCGATGAAGATGATGGCAATGACGAGGCCATCTGTCCTGTCGACTTTGAGTCCGGCGCCCTCTACATCGACGACGACATTTCTATGGTCTTGGCGGGCTTGCCCGAGGGCGTCAATCTGACCATCTTCATGGATTGTTGCCACTCGGGAACAAACACCCGCTTTGCCATGGGCGCGCCGCAGCGCGGTGCTGCACCGAAGCTTGACGAGCGCAGGCGATTTTTGATTCCCACCCCCGAGGTGATCCAAGCCCATATCGCTTTCCGCAAGCGTTTGGTTGACGACGGGGCGACCCGAGCTGTCAGTAGCAGGGCCATGCGGGTGGTGAAGTTTGCTGCGTGCCAGGATCACGAAGTCGCTTGGGAGAGCCAGGGCCACGGAGAATTCACGGTACGGGCCACCCGGGCGCTTGCACAAGGCATTGACGCGTTGACGAACCAGCAATTCATTGAGCACGTCATTACCAGCTTTGGGGCCAATCCGCGGCAGCATCCGATGCTCGACGGTATCAAGGACACCGGCGCATGGGGGCTGCTGTCGCCGCGCGGCGCGGTGCCGAAGGCGATCCGCCAGAGCGGTGAACCAGCGTCGGCCGGCGACACGGAGCTTTTGCGCACGATCGCTTGCCTSGGCGAGGCTGTCACAACACTTGCCACACGCCAGGCTGCGCTATGACGGCGCCAGTCGATCGCGGGGCTGCCACGACGACGGAATCAGTCTCAGCGCAGGCGCAAAGCCGAGATTCGACGCAGGCAGTGGCTACCTCGGCGAAGGGAGGCCAAGCCGCGCCAAGGCCGGGCGAAGGGATCCGCTTCTTGATTGGCGAGGCCGTTCGCCGCCAGCCCGTATCGCCGTATCAGCGGACGGATGACGATCCGCTCTACCGCCCACTTCGCATCTACACGAGGGATCCTGCGGTACCTAAGCTCGACGGGGCAACCGCGACGATCAATGTGTCCTTCGAACCGCTCGAGCCTGGACCTATTGGTGCCCTCTTCGCCGTGGATGGCAGCAATGGGCAGCCTGACCACCCCTATCGAATGGCGGATCTCGACGACCATGCTGTACTGATCGGCAATGGCTACAAGCCTTCGCCATCGGATCCACGCTTCCATCAGCAGATGGTCTATGCGGTCTGCAGCAACGTCTACTCGGCGTTCAGAAAGGCGTTGGGTCGCAATCTCGCCTGGGGATTCGGGAATGAAAGCGCGCCTGCAAAGCTCGTTCTTCGGGTGCATGACAGCGAGATGCGCAATGCCTACTACACAAAGGAGCGCACCAAGGGTGAGATTCGCTTCGGGTACTTTGAAGCTGACAAGGACAGTTCCGACAAGGGAGCGCTTCCGGGTGGCTTCGTGTTTACGTCCTTGTCACACGACATCATTGCGCATGAGGTGACTCATGCGCTGCTGGATGGGCTGCGCTCGCATTTTGGTGTGCCCACCGGCCCTGACGTGATTGCGTTTCATGAGGCCTTCGCGGACCTGGTCGCGATCTTTCAGCATTTCAGTTACCGCGAGGTCCTGCTGACCGCAATTGACCGTTGCAAGGGCAAGCTCGAAGACGCCGGCCTTCTGACACAGCTCGCCCAGCAGTTTGGTCACACCACGGGACAGCATGGCCCGTTGCGCAGCGCGATCGAAGCAGATACGTCGAAGCCGCTGATGTACGAGCCGACCCGCGAGTCGCATGAATTGGGCTCTGTATTGGTGAGCGCGGTCTTTGAAG
>NZ_JBFUIU010001093.1:0-2452 GCF_056401695.1 Variovorax sp. P4_D9 | reverse complement strand
GTCCTTGACCTGCCCGAGGGGGTGCAGATCATCGCCCACGATCTGGACGTCCGGCCGCTTGCGCGCCAGCCCTTCCTTGAAATACTTGGCGACCTGCTGGCCATGCGAGTAGTTCTGGTTGATCAGGTAGACCTTCTTGACGTTCGGCTGATCTTTCATGAAGGTGGTCAGCGCCTCCATCTTCATCGAAGTGTCAGCGTCGAGTCGAAAGTGCCAATAGTTGCACTTGTCGTTGGTCAGGACCGGGTCGACTGCCGCGTAGTTCAGATAGATGATTTCCTTGCCAGGGTTGCGTTCGTTGGCCTTGCCGACCGCATCGGACAGCGGCACCGCGACGTTCGAACCGTTGCCCTGCGTGATGTAGCGGTAGCCCTGATCGCTGGCGGACTTCAACAGATTCAGCGCCTCCTGCGGGGAACTCTTGCTGTCCATGCCGGTGATCTCGAACTTGACTCCGGCCGGATTCTCTTCCGGCGTCAGGTGCTCGGCCACGAACTGCCAGCTCTTGAGCTGGTTCTGACCGACGTTGGCGAAAGGTCCCGAAAGACCCTCGATCATGGCGATCTTGACGGTTTCGCCCTTCTGGGCAAATGCCCCCGCGGCAGAGGCCAGCATCACGCTCGCAGCAAGGAACTTGAGTGCAAATTTCATGGAAGTCGTCTCCTGGATCGGTGGTCGTTCAAACACGGGCTGAGCGTACAAGTCTTTGCAGGAGCACCCCTCAGGGAATGCCCGTAACGGGCGCGCGCAGGCTCTCAAACTATCACCCATGCGACACGCGCCCGATAAAAACCTACCCGTCAGTAGCTTCCCTCAGAGGCCCGGTAGCTTGTAGTCGCGCAGCACTTCGCGCAGGCGGGTCTTCAGGATCTTGCCGGTGGCGCCGATCGGGATCGCATCCAGGAACACCACGTCGTCGGGAATCTGCCACTTGGCTGTCTTGCCCTGGAAGAAGGCGATCAGTTCGTCGCGCGAGACCTCGACGCCGGGCTTCTTCACCACCACCACGATCGGCCGCTCGTCCCACTTAGGATGCGCCACGCCAATGCAGGCGGCCATCGCGATCGCCGGATGCGCGACCGCGATGTTCTCGATGTCGATCGAACTGATCCATTCGCCGCCGGACTTGATCACGTCCTTGCTGCGATCGGTGATCTGCAGGAAGCCGTCGGCGTCGATGGTCGCGACGTCGCCGGTCGGGAACCAGCCCCGGCCCTCGGCATCGGGCACCAGCGGGTTGCCGCCTTCGCCCTTGAAATACTCTTTGACCACCCACGGTCCCTTGACCAGCAGGTCACCGTAGGCCTTGCCGTCCCAGGGCAGTTCCTCGCCGTTGCCATCGATGATCTTCATGTCGACGCCGAAGATCGCGCGTCCCTGCTTCATGCGGATGGCGGTCTGCTGCTCGGGTGTCTGGAGCAGGTGCTTGTTCTTGAGCGTGCACAAGGTGCCCAGCGGCGACATCTCGGTCATGCCCCAGGCGTGCAGCACCTCGACCCCGTAGAGTTCCTGGAAGGCGTGGATCATGGCCGGCGGACAGGCCGAGCCGCCGATCACGGTGCGCTTCAGGGTCGAGAACCTGAGGCCGTTGGCCTGCAGATGTCCGAGCAGCATCTGCCAGACGGTCGGCACGCCGGCGGCGAAGCTCACCTTCTCGGCCTCGATCAGTTCGTAGACCGATTTGCCATCCAGCGCCGGGCCGGGAAACACCACCTTGGCACCGACCAGCGCGGCCGAATAAGGGATGCCCCAGGCGTTGACGTGGAACATCGGCACCACCGGCAGCACCGAATCGCGCGCCGAGATGCACATGACGTCGGGCAGCGCCGCGGCATAGGCATGCAGCAAGGTCGAGCGGTGGCTGTACAGGGCAGCCTTGGGATTGCCCGTGGTGCCGCTCGTGTAGCACATGCTCGAGGCCGAGTTCTCGTCGAAGGACGGCCACGGGTAGACCTTCGAACGCTGGCCCATCCAGACCTCGTAGCTCACCAGGTTGGGCACGCCGCTGTCAGCCGGCAACTTGTCGGCATCACACAGTGCAATCCATTTCCGGATCGTGGTGCACTTGGCATGAACCGCCTGCACCAGCGGCAGGAACGAGAGGTCGAAGCAGAGGATCTGGTCCTCCGCATGGTTCGCGATCCAGGCGATCTGGTCGGGATGCAGCCGCGGGTTGATGGTGTGCAGCACGCGGCCGGAACCGCTCACGCCGTAGTACAGCTCCAGGTGGCGGTAGCCGTTCCACGCCAGCGTGGCGACGCGGTCGCTGAAAATAAGCTGCTCGTCCTCGAGGGCGTTGGCCACCTGGCGCGAGCGCGCGGCGATCTCGCGCCACGTCGTCCGGTGGATGTCGCCTTCGACCCGCCGCGAGACGATTTCGGCGTCGCCATGGTGGCGCTCGGCGAACTCGATCAGCGACGAGATCAGCAACGGTTGGTCCTGCATCAAACCC
>NZ_JBFUIU010001092.1:0-2466 GCF_056401695.1 Variovorax sp. P4_D9 | reverse complement strand
TGCATGCGGTTGGCCGGCTGGCGCTGCACCCTGTGATCCCGAACATCCAGGCCTCCTGGGTCAAGCTCGGGGCCGAGGGTGTGAAGGCCTGCCTGCGCGCCGGCGTCAACGACATGGGCGGCACGCTGATGAACGAGACCATCTCGCGTGCCGCCGGCGCCTCGCACGGCCAGGAGATGACCGCGATGGACATGGAGGCCATGCTGCGCGCGATGGGCCGCGTTCCGCTGCAGCGCACCACCGCCTACGGTACGCCCCCGGCCGACGCCAAGGCCAGGGCCCGCGCCGTGACCACCCCGGTCTCGCCGGTGCGGATCGACTTTCGCCAGCGCGAGACGGCCGATGCCGCGTCGCATGGCGGCTGCTCCGCCTGAGCCGGCGCACGAGCGAGGTCGGACATGGGAGCGCTGACGCATCTCCTGCACAACAACCGGGCGTGGTCGGACGAGGTCCGGGCACGCGATCCGGGCTTCTTCAGACGGCTGGCGGGGCAGCAGTCGCCGGACTACTTCTGGGTCGGCTGCTCCGACAGCCGGGTGCCGGCCAACACGATCATCGACCTGCCGCCGGGCGAGGTCTTCGTGCATCGCAACGTCGCCAACATGGTCCAGCACTCGGACATGAACTGCCTCTCGGCAATGCAGTTCGCGGTCGATGTGCTGGCGGTCAAGCACATCATCGTCTGCGGCCACTATGGCTGCAGCGGCGTCAAGGCGGCGCTGGCCGGCGAGCGGCTCGGCCTGGTCGACAACTGGCTGGCGCCGCTGGCCGCCGTGCACGACCGCTACGCCGGGCGCATTGCGCAATGCGCCGGCGAGCGCGAGCGGTACGACCTGCTGTGCGAACTCAACGTCATCGAGCAGGTGGCCAACACCTGCCGCAGCACCGTGGTCGAGCGCGCCTGGGACGCCGGCCAGCCCCTCACGGTGCATGGCTGGATCTACGGCCTGCACGACGGCCGCATCCGCGATCTCGAGGTCTCGCAGCACACGCCGCAGCCGGAGCCGGGCTTCGATGCCGACTGGGCGCGCCAGTTGCCGCCTGCCTGCAAGGCGCTGCTCACCGCGCGCGAGAGCGACATCGTGCAGCAGGTGGCGATCCGCACCTCGGCGCCGGACTGCATGTGGGGCCAGGACTATGGAACTTGAACTCGGCATCGCGACGCTCGCGGCCACGCTGCTCGGCACCACGCGGCTGCAGTGGATGGCACGCCGCTCGGTGCGGCGCTACCTGCCCCGGCCGATCGCGCCGGCGCTCATCGACCAGCTGCTCGAAGCAGCCGCCACGGCGCCGTCGGCGCACAACCGCCAGCCCTGGCGCTTCGCGATCCTGGAGACTAGCCGGCACAAGATCGCGCTGGCCTGCGCGATGGGCGATCAGCTGCGCAGGGACCGCCGCGGCGACCGCGATCCCAACGCCGACATCGAGGCCGACGTGGCGCGCTCCTTCGCGCGCATCACCGGCGCGGCGACCGTGGTCGTGGTCTGCCTCAGCATGGAAGACATGGACGTCTACCCCGACCTCGCGCGCAATCGCAAGGAACACCAGATGGCGGTGCAGAGCACCGCGATGGCGGGCCAGAACCTGCTGCTGAGCGCGCATGCCGTCGGCCTCGGCGCATGCTGGCTGTGCGCACCGATGTTCTGCCCTGACACCGTCCGCGGCGCGCTCGGCCTGCCCACCCACTGGGAGCCGCAGGGCATGGTGACGCTCGGCTATCCGGCCGATGCCGGCAAGCCCTTCGTGCGCCGGCCGATGGCCGAGGTCGCAATGCGCCTTAGCGACGCGCCTTGAGCACTGCGCTCCCCTTACGCTTCTCTCTCTCTTCAAAGGAAACAACGATGCTGCTTCACAACCGCTTCGCCACGCGGGCGCCCTACCCCGACGATCTGCGCGCCGTCATGAGCATGGCCAAGGCCCAGGAAAGCCGCCAGTGGCTGTCGCACTGGCCCGAGCTCACGCGCCAGGCCACGCCGCTGCATTCGCTGGCGGGCCTCGCCAGGACCCTGGGCGTGGCACGCGTCGACCTCAAGGACGAGGCGCAGCGCGCCTCGCTCGGCAGCTTCAAGGCACTGGGGGCGCCGATCGCGCTGGTGCGACTGATCCAGCGGCAATGGCCGCAGCAGGACTTCGACGCCAAGGGCCTGTTCCTCGGCAAGCACTCGCGCGACCTGCAAGACTTCACCGTGATCAGCGCCACTGACGGCAATCACGGGCGGGCGCTCGCCGCGGCGGCGCACGACATCGGCTGCCGCTGCGTGATCGTGCTGCACAAGAACGTCAGCGTCGAGCGCGAGCGCTCGATCGCCTCGCATGGCGCCACCATCGTGCGCATCGCCGGCAACTACGACGCCTCGGTGGAACAGGCGGCGCGGCTGGCCGCCGAGAACGCCTGGTTCGTGGTCTCCGACACCTCGTACGAGGGCTATGAAGACATCCCGCGCGACGTCATGCAGGGCTATGGAA
>NZ_JBFUIU010001091.1:0-2470 GCF_056401695.1 Variovorax sp. P4_D9 | reverse complement strand
CGACTTGACCAGCGCCGGGGTGCCGACGATGGTGCCGTCGGGCGCCAGCCGGACATCGAACTCGGCACCCGGATTGCCGCTGACCAGGTCGGCGTCGGGGAACACGACGTTGGGCCGCACCGCCGCGGCGACCTTGCCGCCGTAGCTGCCCGACGGGCCTGAAGACTTGGCCGCCGCGCCTTCGCCGCCCGAGCCGGCCATCGCCTGCATGCGCTTCAGCGTCGCCGCGCGATCTGCCGCGGCCTGCGCCGCCTGCTTGGCCTCGGCTTCCTTCTTCTTTGCGGCTTCGGCCTGCTTGGCGGCTTCCGCCTCCTGCTTGCGCTTTTGGTCGGCGAGCTTCTTCTGCTCTTCCTTCTTGCGCTCGGCTTCTTCCTCGGCGCGCTCGCGGGCCTCGGCCTCGCGCTTTTCCTGCGCCGCCTTCTTCGCCGCCTCGAGCTTCTTCTGCTGCTGGGCCTGCTGCTCGAGTTCGCGCTCGCGCTCCTTCTGTTCCTTCAGCTTCTTCTCGCGCTCGAGAGCGATGTCGGGCGCTTTCGGCGCTGGTGTCGGCTCCGGCGGCCGGACCGCCTGGGGCGGTGGCGGAGGAGGCGGGGGCGGCGGCGGGGCCGGGGTCGGCGTCGGAGGCGGCGGCACGGGCACCGCGGGGGCCACGGCACGCGGCGCCGCCTGCTGCACGGTGGTCGACCACAGCTCGGCCTCGACCGCGTCGTTCTCGGCCTCGCGGCGCCAGTTCACGCCCCAGGTCAGGGCGGCGATCAACAGGGCATGGGCAACAAGCGCCAGCGCTACCGCGCGCGGCGTGCCGCGCTGCGGCGGCGGGGCGAATTCGGGACGGTCGGCGGCGAGCGACATCATTTCGCGCCGGTGGTCTGCACCGACAGGCCGACCCGCTCGATGCCGCTGCGCTTCAACTGGTTCATGGCCTTCACCACGGTTTCGTACTTGACGGTCTTGTCGGCGCTGATGACCACCGGCCGTTCAGCGTCGCCGCCCTGCGCCTGCTTGGCGGCCGAGCCGATCTGCGTCATCGGGATCGAACTGCTGCCGCTGCCGGTCGACGGATCCTTCTTGATCTGCACCTCGTCGTCGCTCTTAATCACGATCTCGATCGGACGGTCGGGCTGCTTGTTGGCCTTGTCGACGCTCGGCAGGTTGATCACGCTCGGCGTGATCAGCGGTGCCGTGACCATGAAGATGATCAGCAGCACCAGCATCACGTCGATGAACGGGACCATGTTGATCTCGTTGATCGTGCGGCGGCCGCGGCCGCGGGAGGACATGGCGGGCATGGTGCGATGCTCCTCTCTGCTCAGCGGCCGGCCGGGGTGACCGTCGCCGGATTCACATGGGCCGTGAGGTTGCGCTGCAGGATGTTCGAGAACTCCTCGATGAAGGTCTCGAGCGCGATCGCGATCTTGTCGATCTCGCGCGCGAAGCGGTTGTAGGCAACGACCGCCGGGATCGCGGCGAACAGGCCGATGGCGGTCGCGACCAGCGCTTCGGCGATGCCCGGGGCGACGGTGGAGAGCGTCACCTGCGCCAGGGCGGCGAGGCCGGTGAAGGCGTGCATGATGCCCCACACCGTGCCGAACAGGCCGACATAGGGCGAGACCGAGYCGACCGTGGCCAGGAAGGACAGGTTCTGCTCGACCGCGTCGAGCTCGCGCTGGAAGCTCGCCCGCATCGCGCGGCGCGCGCCGTCGAGCAGCGTGCCGGTGTCGGAGACATGGCGCTCGCGCAGCTTCTGGTACTCGCGCATGCCGGAGGCGAAGATGCGCTCCATCGGACCCGCGAACTTGGCGTTCTGGGCCGCCGAGGAGAACAGCTCGTTGAGGCTGGTGCCCGACCAGAAGTCGCGCTCGAAGTCTTCGTTGAGGGAGCGCGTGCGCTTGAGCGCGAAGTACTTGCGGAAGATCGCCGCCCAGCTGGCGACGGACACCACGATCAGCAGCAACACCACGAGCTGCACCGGCAGGCTGGCGTGGAGCAGGAGGGAAAGTATCGACAGGTCTTGTTGATTCATGGCTTGAGAGGTTGAGACATGGAGCTGGCGTAGCGCTCGAGGGTTCCCGAAACCTGGCGCGGGATGCGCGCGGGACGCAGGCTGGCCGCATCGACCCAGCCGATGCGGATCGTGCCTTCGCACAGCAGGGCGGGGCCCGATGCTGCACTTTGCTCCGAATTTGATAGCACGCGCTGGGCGATTATCAGTGACGCCGAGCCGATCTGGCGCAGTTCGGCTGTAACCAGCAGTTCGTCGTCGAGCCGGGCCGGACGGTGGTACTTGAGCTGCGTCTCGCTGACCACGAAGATGCCGCCGGTCTCTTCGCGCAGTTGCCGTTGCGCGATACCCAGGGAGCGCAGCCACTCGGTGCGGGCGCGCTCCATGAACTTCAGGTAGTTGGCATAGAACACGATGCCGCCGGCATCGGTGTCTTCCCAGTAGACGCGAATGGGTAGCGCAAAACTCATG
>NZ_JBFUIU010001090.1:0-2474 GCF_056401695.1 Variovorax sp. P4_D9 | reverse complement strand
CAGCAGCCGCGACGCTTGAGCAGCTCGGAAAACTGGTGCGAAATCGACGCGCCCAGTCTCGCATGCGCATCGACGACGCGGCTTCCCTCAGCGGTGTCTCCAGTGACGTGCTTTCGCGTTTGGAGAACGGCAAGCCGGTGACCGCGGACAAGCTCATCCTGGTGCTGGAGAGCCTGGGCCTGCGCATCCTCGTTGTGCCCAAGACGGACATTCCTGCCATCGAAGCGGTGCTTGGCCATAGCTCTCCGAGCGAGGGTCGGTGATGGAAGGGTACATCCTCGACGTGTACGCGGGAGGCGTGCGCGTCGGCACGCTGGGCTATGACCAAGCTCAAGATGCCTTCCAGTTCGACTACGACACTGCATGGCTCGCGTTGCCAGGCCGGTACCCGCTCTCGCCACATCTGCCGTTGGAGGGCGGCGCGGCGCCGCACGCCATTCGCCGTTTCCTGGAGAACCTGCTCCCTGAAGGTGAGGCGCTGGCCGTGGCGGCCGATGATGCTCGCGTGGCGCGCAACAACGTCTTCGGGCTTCTTCGCCACCTCGGGCATGAGACCGCTGGCGCGCTGAGCTTTGTGGCCGCCGGCCAGGTGCTGGCTGAGCAGGAGCCGCTGCGCCGGCAACTGCCGTTCGAAGAGCTGCAGGCACGGATCGACAACCGCGCGAACGAACCCTTCAACCGGTGGGACGGCAAAGTGCGCATGTCCATCGCTGGGCACCAGGACAAGCTTCTGGTGGCCATCGAAGAAGGAAAACTGTTCCTGGTCGACGGGGCACTGTCGTCCACGCACATCCTCAAGCCAGAGCCGGCGCGCGAGGCGGCACCTTTCATGGTGGCCAACGAGCATTTCTTCATGCAGCTGGCCAATCGCATCAGCATGCGGCGCTGGAAAGCGCCTTGCGCCGCGCAGGTGAACATCCTGCGGGTGCCGTCGCCGGTGTTGAGCATCGAGCGATTCGACCGGCGCAGGACGCCGGGCGGAGTCGAGCGGCTGCACATCGTTGATGGGTGCCAGGCGCTGGACTTGTCGGTGAGTGCGAAGTACGAGCGCAACGTGGGGGATCAACCGGACGTGCGGCACATTCGCGATGGAGCCAGTTTCGAAAAGCTCGGCACGCTCAGGCCCGGGTTCGTCGAACCAGCGCTCGCGATGCAGCGGCTGGTGCTTTGGGCCGTCACAACCCTGCTCTTCGGCAACAGCGATTCGCACGGCAAGAACATCTCTTTCTTTGTCGACCGCACAGGGCTCACCCCGACACCGCTGTATGACCTGGTGAGCGTCGTTCAGTACGCGTCGTTCCATCACGACCTGGCGATGGCATTCGGGGACGAGTTCGAACTGGATGCCGTGCGTTCTTTCGCACTCGCCGACTTCTGCGTGCGCATGGGCGTTGACCGCAAGTACGTTGCACGCGAGCTGACGCGACTCTGCGAGTTCGCCCTTCAAGAGGCGCCGGCGCAGGCGGCGGACCCCGCGTATACGGGAGAGGAAGTCGCCTTCGTTCAGAACCTTGCCCAGTTCGTGGCCACGCGAGCGCAGGCCTTGTTGGCCATGGCGCGCGACATCCCGAAATTCGCTGCGGACAACTTCTAGTCGTCGACGTCGCAAGACTTAGAGCAGCCGCTCTTTGCAGCACCGCCATAGGGCAGAATGCGCGCGGCGGGAGGCACCGGAGCGAGGATGACCGATTCCCTATTGCAAGAACAACAGACGATAGTCCACCAGAAGCTCGGGCGCTTCATGCTTCGAGTGCAGCGATACGAGATGCTGCTGAAGGCCTTGGTCATCGATAGCGTCGCTTTCGGGACGGTCGAAACGGAGCCTGGGCGACCGCGCTAGATGAGCCCCGTCGTTGTTGGGTGCGGAGGAGCCGCGCCGGACCTAACAGGCGTACGGAGGCCAGCGTCCTGCAGGGAGGAGGGCTCGGAGCAACTGGCGCTGCTGCGCCACAGGGGAAAGGGGCGCCGTGGGCGCAGCGTCGAGCACATCTGGCACGGCGGCGTAGAAGTCGACAGGGAAGCACAAGGACGGATGTCGCCTCCTCGTTTGTGCCGCGCAACCACTGGCCGCCGCCAGGAGCCGCCACTCGAGCACCGTCGGCTGGGCCTGGAGCAACTCGGTGAGGGAGCGAGCAGGGCAGCCCCCACCGGGAAGTTCCGCGTCCAGGGTTGGGTAGCCGCTGGCCACAACCCGGGTGACAGGCGACTCAAGGACGACGAGGCTGTCGTCGAAGGCTGGCTCGAGAGGGAAAAGGGCACCTATTGATATTTTCGTAAATCATGACAACCGCTGAGCGCATCGAGCGTTATGTCTCCAGGAACAATGCTGGAGAATATTGGCGTGGTGCAAAAGCGATTGAGCGAGGCGGCGAAGAAGCGATTGCGGGCGGGGCGAATGCTGCTGGCCGGCAAGAGTTGCGCCGATGCGGCCCTGGCCGTCGGGGTGGCTCGGCAAACCGTGTACACATGGAAGC
>NZ_JBFUIU010001089.1:0-2477 GCF_056401695.1 Variovorax sp. P4_D9 | reverse complement strand
GGGGATAGGTTCCGAGTAACGAGCGAATCATGACCAGTCGCCTTCAGTTGACTCCTGCCCGCGGCCTCAGCGACTGGGAGTAGTGCGCGGGTCGAGCAAGGCCTCGGCAGCGCGAAACGCTATCGAGAGGCAACTTTCGTTCGCTCGAATTCAAACACTTGTGAGGGCTCGCGCGGCCGCCCGCCACATTGACGTTGAGGCGCGCGAACTTCTGCTGGTAGGTCTCCACGGACATCGGCGTTGGTGGGTAGTACCTCGATGCTATCCGGTCGACGCGAAGCCCCGTTGCCTCGAGACGAACGATCGGACGTACCGCTCCACCTCGACCTCGGACGCCGGCCACTCGCTTTCCCAGTGCGCGAGACGCGACGGCAAGTCCAGGTCTCCCAGGCCGGGTGCAGGCGAGACAGCAGCGAGATGCCCTTGGGTGAGACGAGGACCCGCTTCGTGGGTGAACCCATCTCCCACAGGAGTTCGTCCTTTACCATCCGGTCCAAGAGCACCGGCGCAGCACTCGCGGGCTCGAGTTGGGCGACCTCGTTGCGCCCGGTGCCGCGCCATTGCGCCATCGCTTGAAACCATCTGCGGCCTGGTCAACGGGTGTTGCGATCGAAGCCAGTAGAGAAGTTGTAGGGCTCGCATTGTGATCGCCGAACTGGCAAGGCCGACATCGTGAGCGATCGGCGAAAAGACGGCGTCCGCCTCCGAAAGGAAGGATGAATCAAGATGCCGCGAAGCGTGGTCTGTCGACGCAATTGACACGTGGCTCAGATGGTGAGTTGGATGGAAAGCGCTGCGTGCTCGGAGATCCTGGAGTCCGCGCACGTCCAGTCAAGGACCATTTCGTGGAAGCCGTGCAACGAATGGCGCCCGACGTCTTGCTTCTCAACGAGTACGTTCATGGCAAGACGCGTGCGCCCGTCTTGAAGGCTCTTGCGAATCAAGGCTTGGTTCATGTCCTGGTCTCAGAACCGGTGGGCTCCAACAATCAGGTGCTCATCGCAAGCAGGATGTCGCTGAGCATTCACGAGGCATCGGAGGAACTGCAACGCGAGCCGGTATCGGTTCTCGGGCGCATCAGCGCCATCGGTGCGTTCGAGTTCGAGTGCGGAACGGAGGAGTGGGTCGAGATCATGTCGCTTGCCCTCTCGGGTGTGCCTCTGCAGGACGTGATCGCCTGGTGCTCAGCCTCAGAGGAACGCATGCCATTCGAGCTGTTCGATGCGATGCGCTCAGGACCCGACCAGCGTCCGGCATTCGAGCTGGCGCGCGAACTCGGCATCGAAGTCGCGAACGTCTATGCGCTCGCAGACCTGCAGTGGTTGATCGGTCAGCCGCAGGAGGTCCGGGTCGGCCACGCCGCAGCCGCTGCCCGTGTCGTCGCTCGATTCGATGCACTGACGCCGGCGACCTTGAAGAGCGAAGTGCTCGGGCTTGCGCCTGCAGATCTGCGCTGGATGGGAGGCGAAGCTCCGAAGAAGAACCGGGGATCGAAGACCCCCAAGGCGGGCGCCGCCAAGGCTCGCGCGCCAGGGAAGGCTTCAGCCTCGCGTGCGCGAAAGCCAAAGATCAGAAACCGTTGGGCTTTTGCCAACTACGTGAAGAAGAAGCGCGCCTCGGCAAGCGGAAATACCTGAATGAGCGAACTCGAAGTAAGCGTCGTGCGCGCGATCGAGCAGGCCCGCCAGCAGCACGCGTGACTACCACCCGGAAGGGACTAAGTCTGGTCCGACCCGGTTCCCGACCTCGACGCCCGCGTCGTGCACATAGTGGCCCGCGTACCAGACCACCACGTCGGTGTCGACGACAGACTCGGGCGGCGATATGAAGCGCTCGAGATGCGCGCCGCTCAGGCTGGGATCGGTCGTGAACCCTTGGCCATCGTCGATCTCGCCGGAGTGATATCGCAACACCCACAGGTCGCCCACGCCATAGGGGGTCACGGCACCGTCGTTCGGGCCGGGAACGATGGTGTATGCCTCGCCGCTCGCGGTGTTGCGCACCCGCCATTTGCGCTTGTGGGCCGCGTCGCGCGGCCGCCGGATCTCGAACTGCTTGGTGTGCCAGTTGTTGTTGCCGACAATCGGCGGGTCGTTGAACTCCTCGACCGTGTTATGGCTCGGCGTGCGGATGTCGAAGTCGAGGCGCCAATAGACGTGATGGGTGTGCAGATTGCAAGTGCAGCGGTTCTCGGTACCGGCAAAGCCAAATCTCGGACGGATCGTTCCGTTCGAATGCAAGCGCCATTCGGTGATGTAGCGGTACCAGCCGGCTTGCATTTCGCTGACCAGCACGACCTCCTGTCCGTCGACGTAGACGGCCACGCCGGCGAAGTTGCCTGCATCGGTGCCGTTGTCGATGATCGTGCGTGCCGGTGTCGGGCACAGCAGAAAGCCAGGCGCCACGTTCGTGCCGGTGGCCTCGAACGGCGTTTCCGAGTTCTGCCAATCTCGGTAGGTCGGTCCACAGCCGATCGC
>NZ_JBFUIU010001088.1:0-2478 GCF_056401695.1 Variovorax sp. P4_D9 | reverse complement strand
CCTGGGTCTGGGAGGAAAGCATGGAGGGCATGGGTGGCTTGCAGACGCTGATTGAGATCGACTTCGTGGCGCGGGATGAAGGCACGGAGATCCGCATGCGCCACATCGGCTTCCCCTCGGAGGCTGCCCGCAACGGCCACAACCAGGGCTGGAACTCGGTCTTCAACCGCCTCACCGACCTGCTCGACGCGCGCGGCAGCGCCGCCACACTCACGCTGCTGGGCGATACAGCCAGCAGCTATGTGCGCAGCGCGCGCATCGGCCTGGCCGAGAAGGGCCTGGCCTACTCGCTGCAACGTGCGGCACCGAACAGCCCTAAGATCGACGCGATCCATCCGTTCGGCAAGATCCCTGCGTTTCGCGATGGGGCGACAGAGATCTGGGAGACCAGCGCGATCCTGCGCTACATCGACGAGGGATTCGACGGTCCATCCCTGAACCCCGGCATGCTGGTGGACCGGACGCGCACCGAACAATGGGTGAGTGCGGTCGGCGCCTACATGTACGACACCATGGTGCGGCGCTACGTGCTGCAGTACATCTTTCCGCGCGGCGAGGGCGGCAGTCCCGACCGGGCCGTGATCGACAAGGCAGTGACCGAGATGGTCCGCCCGCTCGATGCGCTGGAGCGCTGCTACCAAGGCCGCGACTTCATCGGCGGCGCCTCGCCTTCATATGCGGACATCCTCGTCACACCGATCCTGGACTACCTCGGTCGCTTCCCCGAGGGTGCCCAGTTGCTATCGGACCGACCGAACATCCGGCGCGCACTGGGCGTGATGCGGGCACGCCCCAGCTTCGCCGCTGCCACCGCCCCGCATGATGCAACCCCTGCCGCACCAACGCGGTGAAAGGAGAATCGAGATGAGCTACCTGCCCGGAAAATTCGTCTGGTTCGAGCATGCTTCCAACGATCCTGCGAAGGCGCGAGCCTTCTACGAGCCGCTGTTCGGCTGGCATGTCGAGAACATGCCCATGGGTGAGTTGCAATACGCGATGATCATGAACGGCGCCGACGGCATTGGTGGCTTCATGCAGGCCGACGGCGGTGCGCGCTGGGTCTCCTATGTCTCGGTGCCGGACGTGGACAAGGCCTACGCGGCTGCGCTCGCCGCCGGAGCCAAGAGCGAATCGCCACCCGTGGACTACGGCCCGGTAGGGCGCGCCGCGGCCGTGGTCGACCCGACCGGCGCGCGCGTCTCGTTGTGGAAGAGCGCGCAAGGAGACCGTCCCGACCAGGACACGCCCGTGGGTGGCTGGGTCTGGAACGAGTTGACCACTTCGGACCCTCAGGCGGCGCTGAAGTTCTACACCGGACTCATCGGCTACACGCAGGACGCGATGCCCATGGATTCCGGGGGCACCTACTACCTGCTGAAGACAGAGGGCGACAAGGGTCGCGGCGGCGTCATGCAGTCGTCCGACCCGAAGATGCCTTCGCAGTGGGTGCCCTATGTGAACACGACCGACTGCGACAGCACGCTCGCCAGGGCCGGCCAGTTGGGTGCGACAGTCTGCATGACGGCTACCGACATCCCGGACGTCGGCCGCATCGGCATGCTGCGCGACCCGCAGGGGGCGTTGGTTGCGGTGATCAAGCCGATGCCACGGAGCTGAGGCGTCATGACGAAGTGCGACTGAAACCAACATCGGACTCTTCGAGGGAAAGACAAGACTGGCACGTCGGCGGGAAGGCTGCGTCGTCGCAGTCGTCGGCGCCGGCAACAACCTCAACATTGATGCCGGCCTCTTCKAATGCCTGCAGGACACCGACATGGGCGTACCCGCGCAGGCCGCCGCCCCCAAGGGCAAGAGCCACGACAGGACCGGAGGACTTCGTCTTCACGAGGCGCGCCGTGTCATCGCGCACCTCGTCAAGCGTTCGCAAGACGGCCGCTTCGGTAGCCATCGATTCTTGAATGGTCCCGCACCCGGCGCTCAACCCCGCTGCGACGGCAATGCCAGACCACACGAGCTTGGATTTCCAGGGGGACCTCAGGTTGGACCTGGTGTCCTTTGGTGCAACGTTCGACACGATGCCCTCGCTGACGGCCTGGGCGATGCTGGCATCGTCCGTCACGTCAAGCCGAACCACGCGCAGACGGTCGTACGGACCGCCCAGCGCAGCCGGATCGGGGTTGCGCATGGTGGCGACGACGTTCCAGCCCTGTTTCAGAAAATGCTCTGCCGTGGCCTTGCCGTAGCCCGAAGGGCAACCAGTGATAAATACAGTTTTCATCACTGCTGTCCGGTTAAAAGCCGAACAAATTCAACTGGTTAGCGGCGTCTATCGGATCCGCGATGGACAGATCGGCGTGCAAGGCGCATGAAAGCTGGGTTTTCTCGAAAACAGAGACCGACAAGATCTGTAGACAAGTGTAGAGAGAGGCATCGAGTTGAAGCTCCTTCTTGACGATGGCGATGAGTACGTAAGGCGCGACGGCGCACCAGATCTGCGACTTCACCGCGTTCTCGCTG
>NZ_JBFUIU010001087.1:0-2480 GCF_056401695.1 Variovorax sp. P4_D9 | reverse complement strand
GTCGGGGGTGGCCACCTCCAGCGAGAGACCCTCGAGAATGCGGCGCATGCGCAGTACCTGGTCGGCGTTGGTTTTGGCCAACTGGCCCGGGCCATCCCACAAGGAATCCTCCAGGCCGACCCGGACATGTCCGCCCATGGCGGCAGACTGCGCGCCGATCGGCATCTGATTTCGCCCTGCCGGAAGCACCGACCACTGGTAGGCATCGCCGAACAAGCGGTCGGCCGTGCGACGCATGTGAAGCACATCCTCAGGGTGTGAACCAATGCCCCCGAGGATGCCGAAGACCGACTGAATGAGAAAAGGTGGCTTGATCAAGCCGCGTTCGATGAAGTGCGCGGCCGTGTAGAGGTGACCGATGTCGTAGCACTCGATCTCGAAGCGCGTGCCGTTGTCGCTGCACGACTGGAGGATGTGCGCGATGTCCGTGAAGGTGTTCTTGAAGATGCGGTCATGGCTGCCGGACAGGTAGGGCTCCTCCCACGCATGCTTGAACTCCTTGAAGCGGGCAAGCATGGGATACAGGCCCATGTTCATCGACCCCATGTTCAGGGATGCGACCTCCGGCTTGAACTCGTGCGCGGGGCGCAGCCGGTCTTCCAGCTTCATCGTTGGCGCGCCGCCAGTCGTCAGATTGATGACCACGTCGCTCGCGGCCTTGATCTGCGGCAAGAACTGCCTGAAGAGTGCCGGATCCTGCGAAGGGCTTCCATCGACCGGATCGCGTGCATGAAGGTGCACGATGGCGGCGCCGGCTTCGGCCGCGCCGATGGCCGACTTGGTGATCTCTTCAGGGGTGACCGGCAGATAGGGCGACATCGACGGCGTGTGGATGGCGCCGGTGACGGCACAGGTGATGATGACTTTGCGGGGCATGCGGTTCTCCAGGGGGTTGAATGTGATCAGTGGGTCGGTGCCTGGCGCTTGTGCGCGGCCAGCGCCATCAGCCGGCGGTCTCGCCAGGCCGAACGGGTGCCGATGTCGGCGATGTCCAGTTGCTTGCGGCGTTCTGCATCGACCCGCGCGAGCGTATCGTCGCCCCAACCAAAGGGCTGGACGTCGACCACTGTCTCGCGGTTCTGCTGGCCGTAGCGCTTCGCGTAGTCCGTGACGCCCGCCGGGGCATTGAGATCAATCGTCTCGAAAGGACCCATGAAGGACCAGCGCAAGGCGAGGCCGTCCTTGAGCACCTTGTCGATGTCATCGGAGCTTGCGAGGCCCTGCTCGAACAGGCTGAAGCACTCGTTCAGCACGGCGGCTTGAACCCGGTTGAGGAGAAAGCCATGGATTTCGCGCGTAAGCGTCACAGGCGTTTGGCCGGCTGCCTCGTAAAGCGAATGYGCGCGCTCCATCGCTTTGGGATCTGTCCACGGCGCCGGGCAGAGTTCGACCAGCGGGACGAGGTACGGCGGATTCGTTGGATGACCCACCAGGCAACGCCCGCGGCCCGCCAAGTCGGCGGTGAAGGTGGACGCCGGCAGCCATGACGTGGAGCTTGCCAATATCGCCTCCGGCGGGGTCAGCGCATCGAGCTGCGCGAAGATGGCCTTCTTGGCCTCGACCGTTTCGCGGATGTTCTCCTGCACCATCACCACGTCACGCAGCGCGTCGGCCAGATCCGGCTCGCAGCGGATTCGCGCCAGCACGACCTCTGCCGGGTCGTCGAGCAGCCCGAATGCCTCCAGTTCCTTGAGGCGCTCGCCGATGTAGGCAAGGCTCCCGGCCATCGTGGCTGCATCCGCGTCGTGCAGGCGCACCGGATGACCGCCGCGCGCGAACACGATGGCCCAGGCCCGACCAATCAAGCCTGCACCGACTACAGCGACCGGCTGTGAAGATTGAGGAGAGGTGGCTTGCGCGTTCACTTCGATCCCTCCGGCCCGGAATCTACCGTGCGCAGGCATGGAGGTGCCGGGGGCGCGTTGAAAGCGCCACTACCGGCACCAACGAGAAGGGTTGTCAGGGTCATGTTGTGCTCCAGGTGAGTAAAGGTTTAAGGTGAAAAAGGCCCGGTCGGGCATTTCGGTGAGTTCAAGACATCGACTCGACGTTGCCGCCAACACTCAATTTCTCTCCGCTGACGTATCGCCCGGCTGGTCCGGCCAGATAGAGTGCGGCTTGAGCGATGTCCTGTGCTTGGACCATCGTTCGCATCGACACCCGTGCGACGGCCCGCTCCTGCTGTTCCTTGAGTCTTATGCCATTTGCCTTCGCCTTGATGGCGAGCACTCGGTCCTGCCGGTCTCCGGCAACCACGCCGGGCAGAATTGCGTTCACGCGGATCTGGTCCACGCCGAGTTCGATCGCCAAGGTCTCCGTCAGGCCGATGACCCCGAATTTGCTCGCCGAGTACGGCGTGCGCAGTGGAAAACCTAGTTTGCCGGCGGCCGACGAAATGTTGATGATGGCGCCACCCCCTGCTGCTCTCAACAGCGGCACCGCGCGACGCGTGACCAGGAAGACGCCACTCAAATTGATTG
>NZ_JBFUIU010001086.1:0-2494 GCF_056401695.1 Variovorax sp. P4_D9 | reverse complement strand
CACGTTGCCGGTGTAGACGTGATGCAGGCCGTTGGCCAGTGCAATCGCGCGGGCGCGCCTGAGCGTGGAGGGTGGCGTCGGCTCGACGGCGAGCATCTTGTAGTCGGGGTGGAAGGCCGTGAAGTGCAGCGGCACGTCGAGGCCGAGCCGGTCGGCGATCCATCGCGTCATCGCATCGATCTCGAGGTCGCTGTCGTTGTGTCCGGGGATCAGCAGCGTCGTTATCTCGAACCAGCAATCGGTCTCGTGCCGCAGGTACTGCAGCGTATCGAGGACCGGCGCGAGGTGCGCGCCGGTCTGCTGGAAGTAGAAGCGCTCGGTGAAGCCCTTGAGGTCGACGTTGGCCGCGTCCATCCGGTCGTAGAACGCGCGCCGGGGCTCGGCATGCATGTAGCCCGCCGTCACCGCGACGCTGTGCAGCCCGAGCGCGTGGCAGGCGTCGGCGGTGTCCATCGCGTACTCGGCAAAGATCACCGGGTCGTTGTAGGTGAAGGCCACGCTCGATGCGCCGCTCGCGCGTGCCGCCTCGGCGATCCGTTCCGGCGAGGCCTCATCCATGAGGCGATCGAACTCGCGGCTCTTCGAGATGTCCCAGTTCTGGCAGAACTTGCAGGCGAGGTTGCAGCCCGCGGTGCCGAAGCTCAGCACGCTGCTGCCCGGAAAGAAATGGTTGAGCGGCTTCTTCTCGATCGGGTCGATGCAGAAGCCCGAACTCCGCCCGTAGGTTGTGAGAACCATCGCATCGCCGACGCGCTGGCGCACGAAGCACAGGCCGCGCTGGCCTTCGTGCAGCCGGCAGTCGCGCGGGCAGAGGTCGCACTGGATGCGCCCGTCGTCGAGCCGGTGCCACCAGCGGGCGGGCGCTGATCCGGTGGCCGCTCCGTCGAGGCGAGTCATGGCGCTTCCTCGAATGCGAGCGCTGCGTAGCCGACCACCCGATCCCGATCGCCGGCGGTGTCGCCGGAATTGCACATGTCAAGCAGGCGCGGCGCCAACCCGTGCCGGCGCGCGGCGCGCAAGGCGCCATTGATCGCCGAAGATCCGCAGGCTTCATGCGGCGTGAGACCGGCATCGAAGTTCAGGATGCGCTGAATGGTGGCGCGGTCCGTGGCCTGGGCCTGCGCGTAGGGCAGGTAGTGCGACAGATCGGAACTGATCACGATCAGGGTTTCCGGCCCGCCCCAGAGCCGCTCCAGGACCTGCGCCACGGCTTGCGCATCGGCGTCGMCGACGACCAGCGGCACCAGGGAGAAGTCGCCGAGCACGGCCTGAAGAAACGGCAACTGGACCTCGAGCGAATGCTCCTCCGCGTGCGCCCGGTCGCTGCGGACCCACTGCGGCAGGTCGCTGAGTTCCGCCAGTGCGTCTTTGTCGATCGGAATCTGGCCGAGCGGGGTCTCGAAGGCGGCTGCCTCGGGTGCGGCGAGGCCGTACACCCGAACGCGATGCGCGGGCCCGAGCAGGACGACGCGGGTGACGGCCGGAGGGTGCCCGTGCCCGAGCTGGGCGTAGGCGCTCGCGGCGATCGCGCCGGAGTAGACGTAACCCGCATGCGGCGTTATCAGCATTTTCGGGGGGCGGCGTGCCCGATCGGCCTCGTCGTCGTCGACGCCGCCCAGCCAGCGCTCGACCTGCCGCCGCAGCGCCGAGGGCTCGGCGGGGTAGAACAGGCCGTCGACAGCGGCACGGCGCACGGCGGGCATGGCAGGGTCTCCTGCTGTTGAATTTGAACCTTCCGCACCGGAAAATCAATCCCGTCCGCAATGTCACGGAGATCGTCATGAACGAAGAGACCTTCAATCTCAGCATCCGCAAGTTCCTCAAGACGGTCGGCGTCAGCTCGCAGCGCGAGATCGAGCACGCCGTGTCGAAGGCGATCGCGGCAGGGGCGATCGCGGGCGATGCCGCCTTGCCGGCGAAGATGACGCTGGAGATTCCGGGCCTGCAGCTGAAAGTCGGTTTCGACGGCGAGATCCGTCTGGATTAGGGCGGTGGTGCCACCGCGCTGCGGCGGTCGATCTTGCGGCTGAGCACCACCGACGTGTGCGTGTGCTGGATGCCTTCGATCAGGCCGATGCGGTCGAGCAGCGCGTCGAGCTGCTCGTTGGTCTCGCAGCGCAGGGCAAGCATGTAGTCGTACTGGCCGCTGACGGCGGAGAGTTCCTCGACCTCGGGCAGCCGTTCGAGCGCGCGGACCACCGCGGCGCCGGACTTGGGTGCGACGCTCAGGCCGCAGTAGGCGCGCACAGCGGCGGCTTCCAGGCGCTGGCCGAGCCGCACGCCGAAGCCGGCGATCACGCCGTCCCGCTCCAGCCGTGCGATGCGGGACACGACCGTCGTGCGCGCCACGCCGAGCTTGCGCGCGAGCAGCGCGGCGGGCTCCCGGGCATTGGCCTGCAGCAGGCTCAGCAGGTGGCGATCGGTGTCGTCCAACAGGCGGGTCTCAGGCCGGCGCCGGGCCGCCCCAAGGCGGCCTGCGGCCCCCCTCGGGGGG
>NZ_JBFUIU010001085.1:0-2495 GCF_056401695.1 Variovorax sp. P4_D9 | reverse complement strand
GGCCAACCTGGTGGCGCTGCTGCGCATGAATCTGTTTACCCACCGTGATCTGATGGCGTGGATCGACGAGCCGTTCACAGCGCCGCCCGATCCCGACGAATCACCCCAGGGCGCATTCGCATTCACTTGATGTTGGACAGCACCCATGGGGGCACGATCCTGAAATCCACACACAAGCCGTCCGGAACCCGCGTCAGTTCAGCATGTCATCCGCCGGATTCGCCTGTCTTGGACAGCAGTGCGTTGGTCCATATGTTGCGCCCGGCGGTGTCGCCCTCGGGAGGCCGGTCGCTGAGCGCCACATGAATTTCATCGGCAGCGTAGCGTCGGGTCCCCTCAGTTCACAAAGGGGATCCGATCATGTTCGAGAATCTGTATCGGTATTCGCGCGTCCTCGCCCGGCATCTCGATGGACCGGCGGCCGAGGAGCGAGACCGCTCTGTCGCGAACTTCGCAGCGTCGGGGGCCACGAGAGATTCGGTTTCAAACCTGGCGAGTGAGTTCTTGGTCGTCGCGCAGCGCCTGGACGTCAGCGGAACGAGGGCCGTCACGCCCGAGGAGTCGCCTCGGTTGCCGATCGTTGGGTTCGGCATCACCGACGACGCGGCCGCAGCATCTCACCCGGTCGCGCCAGAGAGTCGTGCAAGTAGCCACCGACTGGCTGAGATTCATGGGGCGCAAGCGGCCGAGCCGCCGCCGATGGCCACGTAGCAACTACAGAACGGGTTTGCCGCACCCAGGGAAGGCCGACCTCGTCAGCAGCGCCCAATTCCATCCTACAACCACGCGCCACCAGTCGCCAGCCACGCCCCACGCTTCATGCTCCGGGGTCGGGCCTGCCCGATGGCTCACTACTGAGGCCGCTGCCAAGCAGCGTCAACGGCCATAGCGCCCGACCAAGCTCTGTCCGCCGAGCGCATGACCTTTGAGCGTTGCGAGCAAGGCATCGCGCGCCAAACCGGCGGGCAGCGCTCCTGGCGGAAGCTCGGACGCCACCACGTTTAACGTGTAGTGATGCGGCAGGTCGCCAACCGGCGGGCACATCCCGCGATATGCCGCCGCGCCCGAGACGTTCGGCCCCATGGAAAAGTCTGCGCCAGCCTGGGCTTCGCCCGACTTGAGTTGGCCGCGTTCCGCTGCGATGTTGTAGGCCACCCAGTGCGATACGCCGAGGCCGCTGGCACCGTCCGGGTCTGATAACAACACCGCGATCGACTTCGCCTTCGCGGGCAGGTTGGTCCAGGCCACAGGCAAGGAGACGTTCTTGCCACCACAATCACCGATGCCCGCGTACTCGACCGGAATAGGGCCGTTCTCGGAAAAAGCGCTGGACGTGACTTCCATGCCAGCTGAGGACTTGCTTCCGGTGGCGGGCGACATGGCGGCACAGCCCCCCATCAGGCTGACGAAGGCAATTGCCGAAATCGACAGGATGTCGGTCAGGAAGCGGGAGCTTGAGCGAGGGGTAGACACTTTCTCTCCTGGGGAATCGCGGTGGCAAGCAGGGGGCTTGCTCACAGTGTGCCCTCGGTGACGCCGCGAGCGGCGGTGGCCCTGGTTTCGGCCTGTACGGTGGCTCGATCGATGGTGCTGGCCAGGCGCGGGGCGACGCCTGCGGAAGCGCCTTCGCCGTAGAGATTTCCCTCACGAGCGATGGCGACTGCCTGCGCACGCACCCCGGTGCGATCGCGCGGGCTCGCAAGGGCTGGTGCGACGCCTGCGAAAGCCGCTTCGCGATAGGGGTCGGCGCTGTGAGCAGCAGCCACGGCTTGGGCGCTCACCTCCGCGCGGCTCGCGGTCGAGTTGAATTTCAGAACGCCTTGGTACTCTTCCGCGCTGACGCCCATGGCGGACAGCGAAGAGAGGGCGGCAACGGTCAGGATGGTGGCGATGGCGATCTTCATGGCGTTTCTTTCAAGGTATGGGGCTGATGAGGGTGGTCTTTGGATCCTCGTCGTCAGCCAACTCGACGGGACTCGGGGGATTCGGAAGGGCCTTTCAGAACCGAAGTGGGCGATTCTTGGGGTCAAACCGGCCTCGCTACGCTGCCGCGGCTTCGAGAATCAGCGCGGCGATCTCTCGCGGGTGCGAGATGAGCGAAACGTGACTTGACGCCAGTTCGATGGTCTTGGCCTTCATGCGATCGGCCATGAAGCGCTGAAGCTCGGGCGAGATGGTCTTGTCGTTCGTCGATATCTGATACCAAGCCGGCTTGCTTCGCCAGGCCGCGACGGTCGTGCGACCGGAAAACAGGGGGGTCGAGACGCGTCCCTGCACGGCATACAGGATGCGGACCTTCACAGGGTCGACGTCGCCGGCAAAGTACTTCAGGAAGGATTCCTCGTTGAGCTGCGCGAACCCGCCCGACACGACAAGACCACGCTTGCCGGCGGGCGAGGGAACTTCATGGCCAGCGCGGGGTAGTTCCTCCCCTGCATCAGGTGCACGGGCAGCCACGTAGACCAACGCCGCGACCTTGGGGTCGATACCGATAC
>NZ_JBFUIU010001084.1:0-2497 GCF_056401695.1 Variovorax sp. P4_D9 | reverse complement strand
TTGTGCGACTGTGCGCTTGACCGCCAATCGGCGCCCTGTGTCGCACCTTCAGCCCCCCGGCGTTGCGGGAAAGTCAGGCTCTGCTCAGGCGCACTTCACCATCAGCGAATTACGGCTCCTCCGACCTGCAGCTTCCCGCGTTCCATGCGGTTACTCCTGATCGGTGACGGCCAAGCTGCCAGGCGGTTTCGATATCAACCATACCTATGTCGCTTGCACAGCAGTGTCTGCAAAAACCGGCGGGACGAAGTGAAAATGTACCGATGCGAAACTTTTCCCTCGTTGTTGTTTGTGCCGCGTTCGTGGTCGGGGTCGCCTTGATCAGCGACAACGTCACGCTGCAGGGCGAGAGCACGGTCTACACCGTTAGGTGCCAGCAGGGCAGTTGGCAGGGTCTGCGCTGCAGCGGCCGCCTCGTCGCSRCCGATCGGGTGCGCTTTCGCGTGCTGAAGGCGCACCGTGAAGTTCTCTTTTGGACTGCCGGGGCCCCAGGGCCGTCGGGCAAGCTCACCGATTGCRATATTCAAGATGGCCRAAACTGGGTATGCAGSGCCAATGCCGACGGCCCGTCTCCCATCGCGCACGAGATGRTCCTCGGCCGGCCGGTCGTCGATGCCGGTCAGGCGGCGCCCGTCCATACCGTCACCAAGTTGAGGTGGTGGCTGTTGCGTTGGGGTATTCCGCTCGGCAGCCCAGCGGACAYCTGAGAGCTTCAGACCGTTCCGGTCCGACACGGAGATACCGAGGCTTTTTTCGGCTATCGCTGGTATCACGATATGTTTTTCAATCCATATCGATAAATGAAAACTATCCTTTGTGGGAGACGCCTTCAATCGTTTGAAGGTGCGGGCCCACACTGGCGTATCGCGCTGCACGAGGCCGAGGCGATCAGGCCGACCTGGGCGATCACTGAGGCTGTAGTCGATCGGCGTACCGCTCGCAGAGGAGGCCGGGACGGCAATGGAGCGGGGAGAGATTCGCCGCGATCCTCACACGGAGTGCGCCTCTACAACCTCCGCCGAAAATTGCGCCTCATAAGCTCCAAGCTGATGCGCCGGACGGCGAGCACTTCGTCATAGGCCCGCCAAGATCAACAGTGAAAGACGCGACAGACGGCCTTCTTTATTCCCCCGAGCACCCCGCCAGTGCCCTTCACTATCGCAACTGTTGCGCCAGCGGCGATGTCTGCGGCGACGATCACTGCGCCCGGGAGGTTGCCACTACCAATGGCATTCGCAAGATTTTGGAGCTGTTCGATGGAAGCGCTAACCGTGATCTCTTGCACCTCAGGCGTGTTGCACTTCGCCTCGCTGTAATCAGTCACGCTGATTTCAGTGGTGCTCGCTTGCCTGAAACGCCGCGAAATGATCACGCGGGCAGATTCCTTTCCCGGATCGATGTCTCCGTGCTTGACGCTCCGACCTGACGCGACAGGCCGATGCGCTCCTCCTGAATGCGGAGGCACTCCGTGATCTGGCCGACACGCTCCGCTTCCTGGCCGTAGTCAGCCTGGGCGACCTTGAGCTGCTTGAGACGCTCTACCTGCGCCAGGCCGGCGGACCGATGTGAGTGCATGGCCTTGCTGGTCTACTTGGCATATCTGTTCGCCATCGAACTTCCCTTGTGGGTGGCTGCCTGCCGCATCACGCCTGGAAATGGGCGCCGGAGTAACACCGCTCTTTGCCCGGAGCGGTCGCCCTCAAGTTGGACGATGAATCGGGGCGATTGAATCCGGCGTCCCGCTTGTCGCAGGCGGCGGCAGGGGCTGGGTCCTAGGAATCGACACCGTCGATCCGGGTGCTGGCTCCCGCTTGCACCAATGGACATCACTCTGCCGGCGTTCTCACCGAAAGGGGTTGCGATGGCTGGACTTGCATCAGCGACATGCGGGTTATGAGCCCACCGCTCTACTGTCCGGGCTACTCCGCAGAAAGTGGCTGCGACGGCTGGGATCGCACGTCGCGCCGCTGGCAGCACCGTACAAGGACCGGCGATCGTCGCCGAGATCACTCAAAAAGGGCGCGAGGAGCTGGCGCAACGGTGGCAGTCCGCCAGCGTCCTACCCGCTCGATGTCCCGTTGGTTCTGTTCTGCACGGCCACTTGGCTCGTAGCAGACCCCGTACCAAAGACCTCGTCAGTCAAGAACTTGAAGGCCATTGCGCCGACGGACATGAGGAGCACAAAAACGATGACCCAAATCAGTCCTACATCGGAGGCGCTTCGGTGGGATTTCATGACAACCCCCTTTTTGATGGGTCGTGAATCATTGCACATCTTCCGATGTGCAGCACTGTCAAACGAATGCGCGTGACGCTGAACGAAAAAACCCGCCAGGCTTGCGCGGGGCGGGTTCGGAAGCGAGCGCTTCCATCTAGGTCGGCTCGTCAGGCTTTCACCTGGGAGAAGTTCGTGCGGCAGTTGCCGGAAAGATTCGAGTGCGAGGAGCTCAGCGGCTCCTGCGGTCTCGGCGTGAATGTTAAACCATCTGGTTCAGCG
>NZ_JBFUIU010001083.1:0-2499 GCF_056401695.1 Variovorax sp. P4_D9 | reverse complement strand
CGCCGGCGAGATTGCAGACGATCGTGGATTTACCCACGCCACCCTTTTGATTGAACACCACGCGCAACATCAGCTTGTCATCCTTGGGAACGAAGCCCGCAAGTCTATGGGATTAGGGGTGCTTGCCGTCTTCTTACTGTAACAAGATCGCGAAAGCCAGGAGTGTTGCGACGAACTCACGCCATCGTGAGTCCAAGTGCGCACGGTGGCTGTCGGCGACACGATCCGATGCAGGCCGGCGCTCTGGCCTGCCCTCAGGTTGGATTGGGATCGATGTGGCGCTTTATCGAACGAAAGGCCCACCAGGGGCGCAGGAGCCAATGGGCACCTCGCAGGGACACCGACGGGCGCGGCTCTTGCGAGTCGACGTCATCCCTTTCCATGGAGAGTGCCCATGAAACCCGTCTCCGAACTCCTCAAGCGCCGCAACTCTGCCACCTGGTGGATCGAGCCGCATGCCACCGTGCTGGAGGCGCTCCAACTCCTGTCCGACTACGAGGTCGGAGCACTCATGGCGGTCGAGGACGGCAGGCTCGTGGGAGTGGTCTCCGAGCGCGACTACACGCGCAAGGTCGCGCTCCAGGGCAAGAGTTCGAAAGAAATGAGGGTTGCCGACATCATGACGCCCAACGTGATGACCGTGACGCCCAGCACCCACACGCGCGAGTGCATGACGATGATGAGCCAAAAGCGCATCCGGCACCTGCCGGTGGTCGAGGGCGCCCAGATCATCGGCATGATCTCCACCTGATGGACGACATCATCGCCGACCATGAGCAGACGGTCGATCAGTTGCGCAACTACATCCAGAGTTGAGATGACCCACGGCACCGACGGACCCAGGTCCGGGCTGGAGGTGATTCGATTCGACCGCAGCGTCAATCATGGATATCTCCAAATACTGGGCCTGGACGCGCCCATGGCGGCATGGATCCCTCGAAGCGTATAGCGGAATCGTCGCGGCAGCCGCAGTGAAGTCAAGTTTCCTGCCTGGTCGGTAGGTCAGCCCGCACACACTGCGACACTATCTACCCTTCCTGACTATGCCTTGCGCATGGCCGACGGCCACGTGGTACGCGGGTTAGCGAGCGAGAAGTCCTAGGATCCCTCAACACAGCCCCGGTGGGGCAAGGGGCTCCTCCATGAAGGTCATCATCAACAGCCAGGTGGTCCTATCGCAAGTCCCGGGAGGGCCCATTGCGCCGTATCTGGACATGTTTGCAGAATCGTTGAGTGCCACGGGGTATTCGGTGACGTGGATTCACCGCCATGTCCTGCTCGGAGCGTTCTTCAGCCAATGGCTCGGGCAGAAGGCGGTGGCGCTGCAAGACATCACCTCTGACCATGTGACGCGGTACTTGCAGTATTCGCATGTGAGGTGTACCTGCGCGGGGAGTGTTCGCAGAGCCAGACAGCAAAGATGAAGAGGCGGGACGGCGTTCGCTAGGCATGGTCAAGCTCCTGCAAGTGATGCTCTGGTTCGCATCGTGCAAGGCAGGTACGGGCTGGTCCCAAATCATAGCTCTTCGAATGATCCAGTCGTTAAAGTGCAAGGAAACCGAAGCGTTGCTCAGCGGCAAACTTGTCGCCCGCTGGCGCAACATCGAGACAGTAACCCTGCGCAAACTGGCGATGCTCAACCGTCGCGGCCTACCTCGAACGCCTGATCGTGCTGCTGGTGCCCGTGCTGTTCGTGATCGTTCCCTTGACCAAACTTTTGCCGCGACTGATCCGCTGGCGCATGCGGTCGCGCATCTGGTACGGAGAGTTGGCTCTGCTCGAACGCGATGTCGGAACACGCACCTGCGCCTTGCCTGTCGAGCAATGGCTGGGCGACCTGGGCCGGATCGAGCAGGCTGCCGCGCGGATCCGTGCCCCCTCGAGCGATGCCAGCGAAGCCTACACGCTGCGCGAGCACATCGGCCTGGTTCGCCGCGCCTTGATGGCCAAGGCACAAGGCGCCCCACCGAGTTGAAGATGTTGCCGACGCCGGGCGCCAAAGGAGCAGATCAGTAGGGTGGATTGACCACCACATATTGCGATCCCTGCGGCTGGTACCACTGGCTGCCGCATTGCTGGTACACCATGCCGCCGTAGTTGACCGGCACACAGTTGGCCGGCACAGAATTCACCATTGAGCCCACCACGGCCGAAGTCACGGCCACCGCGGCGCCGACGGCCACCGCGCCCGCGACCGGATGGTAGTCGTTGTCCCATCCGCCGCAGCAATTGTTGTTGCCGCTGGCAACGACGTTGACGTTCCGATTGGCGTTGACGTTGGTGTTCCGGTTGGCGTTGACGTTGGTATTGCGATTGCTGTTGACATTGTTCGCGCTGGCACTTCGGACGTCATTGGTCCGCACGTCGGCCCTGCTGTTGTTGACCTGAGCAGCCTGCCTGCCTCCACCAGCAGCCGCAGCACCACCGCCCCCAGCGCGAGCGCCGCCTCCACCTCCCGCGGCATTCGCGCGAGCGCCTCCTCCGCCTCCTCCGCCTCCT
>NZ_JBFUIU010001082.1:0-2500 GCF_056401695.1 Variovorax sp. P4_D9 | reverse complement strand
TGGACGTGCTGTCGTCGCAGGCCAACATCGCCGGCTACAAGGCCGTCATGATCGCCGCCGACAAGTACCAGCGCTTCTTCCCGATGCTGATGACCGCGGCCGGCACCGTGAAGGCAGCGAGAGTCGTGATCCTCGGTGTCGGCGTGGCCGGCTTGCAGGCCATCGCCACGGCCAAGCGCCTGGGCGCGGTGATCGAGGCGTCGGACGTTCGACCTTCGGTCAAGGAGCAGATCGAGTCGCTGGGCGGCAAGTTCATCGAGGTGTCCTATGACACCGACGAGGAGCGCGAAGCCGCGGTCGGCGTCGGCGGCTAYGCCAAGCCGATGCCCGCGAGCTGGCTGGCGAGGCAGCAGGTCGAGGTCGCCAAGCGCGTGGCGCTGGCCGACGTCGTGATCAGCACCGCGCTGATCCCGGGGCGCGCCGCGCCCACGCTCATCACCGAGGACATGGTCAAGTCGATGAAGCCGGGCTCGGTGATCGTSGACATCGCCGCCGGCAAGGGSCCKGACGTGAACGGAGAGATGAAGGGCGGCAACTGCCCGCTGTCGGAGGCCGACAAGACGGTGGTCAAGCACGGCGTGACGATCGTCGGCGAGACCAACCTGGCGGCGCTGGTGGCRGCCGATGCGTCCTCGCTCTATGCGCGCAACGTGCTCGACTTCCTCAAGCTCGTGCTGCCGAAGGAGGGCGGTCTGAAGATCGACCTCGAGGACGACATCGTCGCGGCCTGCCGCATGGCGCAGGACGGCCAGGTCACCAAGAAGTAAGAACCCGCGAATCGCCGAGGAGAAGCCATGGACCCCGTATCCCACACCGTCATCAACCTGATCATCTTCGTGCTGGCGATCTACGTCGGCTACCACGTGGTGTGGACCGTCACGCCGGCGCTGCACACGCCGCTGATGGCGGTCACCAACGCGATCTCGGCGATCGTGATCGTGGGCGCSATGCTCGCGGCCGCGCTGACCGAGAGCGGCCTGGGCAAGACCATGGGCGTGCTGGCCGTGGCGCTGGCCGCGGTCAACGTCTTCGGCGGCTTCCTGGTCACCCGGCGCATGCTCGAGATGTTCAGGAAGAAGGACAAGAAGGCAGCACCGKCAGCGGGCAAGGGGAATGCAGCATGAGCATGAACGTCGTCACGCTGCTGTACCTCATYGCCAGCATCTGCTTCATCCAGTCCCTGAAGGGCCTGAGCCACCCGACAACGTCCATCCGGGGCAACATCTTCGGCATGGTCGGCATGGCGATCGCCATCCTGACCACCGCGGCGCTGATCGTGCAGCTCTCGGGCGGCAAGGCGATGGGCATGGCCTGGGTGCTGCTGGGCCTGGTGGTCGGCGGCGGCTATGGCGCCTACCGCGCCAAGACGGTCGAGATGACGCAGATGCCCGAACTGGTGGCCTTCTTCCACAGCATGATCGGCCTGGCGGCCGTCTTCATCGCGGTGGCCGCGGTGGTCGAGCCCTGGGCCTTCGGCATCACGCCGCCCCCGGTGGCCGCTGCCGTYGGCGTCAACACGCCCGAAGGGGCGGCCATCATCGACGGCTTCCTGCGCTACGCSATTCCGGCGGGCAACCGGCTGGARCTGTTCCTGGGCGCGGCSATCGGCGCGATCACCTTCAGCGGCTCGGTGATTGCCTTCGGCAAGCTCTCGGGCAARTACAARTTCCGCCTGTTCCAGGGCGCGCCGGTGCAGTTCAAGGGCCAGCACATGCTGAACCTGGTGCTGGGCCTSYTGACCATTGGGCTGGGCCTCCTGTACATGGCSACCGAGAGCTGGGCCGCCTTCCTCGCGATGGTGCTGCTGGCGTTTGTCATGGGCGTGCTGATCATCATCCCGATCGGCGGCGCCGACATGCCGGTGGTGGTGTCGATGCTCAACAGCTACTCGGGCTGGGCGGCCGCGGGCATCGGCTTCAGCCTGAACAACGCGATGCTGATCGTGGCGGGCTCGCTGGTGGGCTCCTCGGGTGCGATCCTGAGCTACATCATGTGCAAGGCGATGAACCGCTCGTTCTTCAACGTGATCCTGGGCGGCTTCGGCGGCGAGGCGGCCACGGCGGCCACCGGCGCCCAGGAGCAGCGCCCGGTGAAGAGCGGCAGCGCCGACGATGCGGCCTACATGCTGAGCAACGCCGAGACGGTGATCATMGTGCCGGGCTACGGCCTGGCGGTGGCGCGCGCGCAGCACGCGGTGAACGAGCTGGCCGAGAGGCTSACCCACAAGGGCGTGACGGTGAAGTACGCGATCCATCCGGTGGCGGGCCGCATGCCGGGCCACATGAACGTGCTGCTGGCCGAGGCCGAGGTGCCCTACGACCAGGTGTTCGAGATGGAGGACATCAACGGCGAGTTCGCGCAGGCCGACGTGGCGATCATCCTGGGGGCCAACGACGTGGTGAACCCGGCCGCGCTCACCAAGGGCACGCCGATCTACGGCATGCCGATCCTGGAGGCCTACAAGGCCAAGACGGTGATCGTGAACAAGCGCAGCATGGCC
>NZ_JBFUIU010001081.1:0-2502 GCF_056401695.1 Variovorax sp. P4_D9 | reverse complement strand
CACAAGGGCGCCGGGGCGCCGGCGCCAGGAACTTCATCGAAGCGAAGCCGCGCAGCAGCGCACCGGACAGCTCCGTCTCGACCTCCATGAAGCCCTTGACCGCAGTGCCCGTCACGGCGCGCACCGCGTGCCCGCTCGGTAGGTTCGCGACCACGTTGGCCTGCGGCGGCGCGCTGATGACCGGTGCGCTGCGCAGCCGCAGCATGCCGTCGGTCGTGGTCACCACCATCGCCTGGCCCTGGGCACTCGGCGGCGCGGGCGGCGGAACGATGGCGACGCCTGGCGGTGCCTCGACCGGCGCCGCCGGGTCGCCCGCCAGCGCGACGCTGCGCGAGAGCTGGATGTAGTCGAACAACAGCTCGCCATAGAAGCTGGTGCCGTTGAAATAGCCCTGCTTGAGACCCTTGGACGGCTTGAAGCCGCCGGTGTTGTAGGCGATGCCGACGGCGGCGAGTTCAAGGTCGCTGAGCGACGGGCGGTCCTCGAAGCCCAGCTTGCGCAGCGCATTGCGAAGCTCGTCCAGGCATTGGCCCAGCGTCTGCTCGAACTGCTCGTAGCGGCGCTCCAGGAAGTAGTCCGGGTCGGAGACGAAGAACTGCAGGTCGCGCTGGAACATGCCATAGCCATGGCAGAACTTGTCGGGCCGTGCCGCCACCGCCGTGTAGCCCGGCACCTGCGCCGCCATGTCGACCAGCGCCTGGTGCGCGATCGCGAACATCCGGTCGCCGTTCGGCCGCGCCAGCAGCTCGGCCTTGGTCTTCGGGAAGACCCGGCGGCCCTTGTCCGCATCGAGCGTGTCGCCGACGCAGAGCGCAAGGATTCGCGGCGTCGGCAGGTTCTTGCGGCGCAGCAGCGGCCAGATGTGGCCGGTCTCCTGGCAGGCGATGGCGGCAGTCATGTCCACCGTCAGCGGGGTGCCGCCCAGCAGCGAGACGATCCGCGGCTGGAACTCGGTCTTGAACCACAGGATGTCCGAACGATCAGGCATGGGGCCCCCTTGCTGCGCAGGGCCCGACGATAGGAGCCCGCCCCGCGGCCGGCAATCGGCCGTCGGAGATAGGGGCGGGTCAGGCGTGGCGGGCGGCCGGCTGGCGGGTCCGCAGCGTGCTGCAGACCGCCGCCACCGCGGCGCAGCAGGCGGCGAGTGCGAGGGCGATCACCTGCCCCTTGCCGTCGTGCGGGCTCCAGAAGCTGAAGATGCCGGYCAGCAGCACCGCCCCCAGGGTCTGGCCCGTGAGCCGCGCGGTGCCCAGCATGCCGCTCGCCGCGCCGCTGCGGTGCGGCGGTGGCGTGGTCACGATGGTGTGGTTGTTGGGCGACTGGAACAGTCCGAAGCCCAGTCCGCACAGTGCCATGCGCCAGACGATGTCGCCGTTGCCCGGCTGGGCCGGCAGTGCCGCCAGCAGCGTCAGACCGGTGGCCAGCAGGGCCAGCCCGATGCCGCCGAGCAAGCCGTCCGGATATCGACCGATCAGCCGACCCGCGATCGGCGCCATCACCACGATCGCCAGCGGCCAGGCAGTGATCAGCAGGCCAGCCTCGAAGTGCGAGCGCCCGTAGGTGTCGAGCAGCAGGAAGGGCAGCGCAATGAAGGACAGCATCTGGGCACAGAAGGCGCCGACTGAGGTGCCCATCGAGAGCGCGAACACCGGGATCCGCAGCAGATCGACCGGGAACAGCGGCAGCGCTAGCGCGGCCTGCCGCCGCAGGTAGACGACGCCAACCGCGACGCCGGCCAGCAGCAGCGCCCAGGCCATCGGCCCGCCGCCCTGCCCCGTTTCACCGCGCACGCCCAGGCGGTCGGCACCGATGAAGATCAGCGCGAACATCGCCACGTTGAGCGCGACGTCGACGAGAGAAAAGCGAATGCCGGACGCCTTCGCGGCATTGACCGGCAGCGCCCTCAGCCCGAGCACCAGCACCAGCGCCCCGAGCGGCACGTTCAGCGCGAACAGCCAGGGCCACGAAGCCACCGACAGGATCCCGGCCGCCACCGACGGGCCGGCCACCGAGGCGGTCGCCACCACCATCGAATTTATCGCCATGCCGCGCCCGAGCTGGTCCGACGGGTAGATCAGCCGGACCAAGGCGGCATTGACGCTCATGATGCCGGCGGCACCCAGCCCCTGCAGCGCGCGGCCGGCGATCAGCATGCCGAGCGAGTTCGACAGCGTCGCGATCAGCGACGCCGACGCGAACAGCGCCATGCCGGTGAGATAGACGCGCCGAAAGCCGATCCGGTCGCCCAGCGAGGCCAGCGGCAGCAGCATCACCAGCGTGGCGATCTGATAGGCGTTGACGACCCAGATGGCATGCGCCGGATCGGCCCGCAATTCGCGGGCGATGCCCGGCAGCGCGAGGTTGACGATGGTGCCGTCGAGCACCGCCACCGCGATGCCGAGAATGACCACCACCATGGCGTGCCGGCGCTGCGGCTGTGGCAGGCCGTCGCGGGCGACGGGGGCGGCCGGGGCCGCGGCGATGGCCGACATCGCCTCAGCC
>NZ_JBFUIU010001080.1:0-2503 GCF_056401695.1 Variovorax sp. P4_D9 | reverse complement strand
CGGCTGGCCTCTCCGCCGAGCGCGCTTTCGGCGCGGAAGTAGCCCTTCACGGTCAGCGCGGTCTTGCCGCCGACGTGTAGTCCGGGGACCAGCCGTTGAATCCGGCAGAGGGACTGCGTGAAGACGCACTCGCCGAATTCGAATGTCGTGTCGAACAAATCAGCAATCACAATTATGTAAACCGCCGCCGGGTACGCTGGCGCTGCCGCGCGAGGAGGGCGTTCAGCATTCCCCTCGCGGCAGAATATTTGTCGGTGCGCCGGGAGACCGGCAAGGAGTAGGTGGTGCAAGTCCGCCACGATGAAGGAATAGCGATCCACATTGGCCCCGAGCCGTGCGCAGGCATCCGCGAGGGTGTCGGCGAAGCGTCGGCACCCAGGACATGAATACATCCAGGCTCAGGAACGACGCAAACGGCCTGCCGTCGAGGGAACCAGAGATGCAAGTCGGAAGCCAGTGGACGCTGACCCCACCGTTTGAATCGCTCTCGTCACTCTGTGCACCGAAAACGGGTCGACCCCTTGAAGCGCAGGTACCAGCGAACGCACAGAATGATGATCTCTCGCTCGAAGGTGCCAGCCCTTGAACAGTTCGTCCATGCTCTGAAGCTTCTTCGCCATCGACACGCCCGCACTTCACAAACGCAGTAGCCTCCCGCACGCCCTGTTTGCACCAAAACCATTGCCTTTTTGTTGAACGACCTCGTAACGCCGACGATCGACGATGGGGCAACTGGCTCAGGTTCCGCCCCCCCCCCCCCCCGGAAGCCCCGAGGCGCGGGTCGACCGAGCAGCCTTCCTGAGCAAAGCAGCGTCCAGACCTCAAGAAGGGAGTTCAGCATCTCAGGAAAATCAGCAAGCGGAACGCCGCGATCAGCCATCGCCTCAGGGGCCTGGAGAACGGCGATTGTGTATCGCTCGAGCATCGCCCGGGCCAAGGCTTCTGGCATCACGTACTCGCTGCCCATGCGAATTCGCTCTTCATGCGCGCGGCGCGAGGTGTCGAGCGCAGCCGCATCGCGCGTCCACAAATCGATTCATGTCGACCCCCCGTGTCCAAGCCTGCAACCTGGCGAACCAACTCTCGAAACTCCCGCCATGCTTTCCTTCTCGTTTGAAATCCGGCTTCGGGAGGAGCGTCGTTGAGCGCGCGCCCCTCACTCGGGCAGCGTATTGCGCCGTCGTAGTGGACATGTGCCGGCGCGAATACCGACATTCAACGATTCAGGTCACGGTCAAGGTAAAACTCTGCGCCGCACGCCTGATCAGCGCCTCGGCGTCTCCGCTGATGCGCTCGACCACTTCGCGGGCCGAGGGGATGTCGCGCACGAGGCCGGCCGCCTCGCCGGCGATCACGGCGGCCACGTCGAAGTTGCCGGCCTCGCGGGCCGCGATGTACTTCGCATGCTCTTCATCGGCCTGGGGCAATAGCTGGAGCTCGCGACCAGTCCAGCGCTCGAGGAAGCCATTGCGAAGGCAGCGGCCCGTGAACGGCGACGGCCATACTCTCTTGCGCGCGATGTCGAATACGATGCCGCGCGCCGTGTCATCGCCACTCGCACGCTGTACCCGCGCCTTCGCCTCGCCTGGGACGGCTGCTTCCTTCGTGGCGTAGAAACGTGTTCCCATCAGAACGCCCGAGGCGCCGAGCATGAGGGCTGCGGCGAGCCCGCGACCGTCGGCAATACCGCCTGCCRCGACCACCGGCACGTCCGGCCCAATGGCATCGACGACCTCGGGCACCAATGTCAGTGTCGATCGAGAAACACCGTGCCCGCCCGCTTCGGCACCTTGCGCGACCACCACGTCTGCGCCCATGGCAACTGCATGCTTCGCCATCTCGAGCGTTTGCACTTGGCAGATCATGGCCACACCCGATCGTTTGATGGGCTCGGCAAAAGGCGCGACATCGCCAAAGGACAGCATGATGGCGGCAGGTTCGCTTTCCAGGGCTAGATGGAGCAGATGCGGCTGCCTCGCCAGGCTCCAGGTGATGAAGCCAACGCCAAAACGTACGCGAGTTTCCTTCAACCGGGCGAGCTCACGATTCAGCCATTCGGCATCGCCATATCCGCCGCCCAGGAGTCCGAGGCCGCCTGCCGCGCTCACGGCGGAGGTCAGCGTGGCGTCGGCGACGACATCCATCGGCGCCAGGAGAACAGGATTGCGGATGCCGAGGCGCCTCGTCAGAGTCGTGTTGATCGACATGGAAGCCTCCTCCTGCCCGGGCACGCATTGTGAGTCCGGGAGTTCGGTTTGGCAAACTGGACCAGGGGGTCGACGTGCTCGCCGTGGCTCCAGAAACAGGTCCGGGAACTGAACGTTGCCGATCAGCTTGTAGATAGTCTCGCGGGTGCGCACCGGCTCGGTCTGGTCGGCCAGGGCGGTGATCGCGGGCAAGTGCAGCATGGCGTCGGCACCGATCTCGATCTTGCCTCGGCGCTGCGCCTCGGCGACGGCACCAATGCCCGCGACCAGGTTGGCCAGCAACGGCTCCAGGAACG
>NZ_JBFUIU010001079.1:0-2510 GCF_056401695.1 Variovorax sp. P4_D9 | reverse complement strand
CAGCTGGCCGAGCTTGATCAGGAAGGGCTTGCCGTCCTCGCCCGGCGGCAGCTCGGCCCCGACCAGCGCCAGCGGCACCTTGATGCCGACGCGCGCGTTCGGCGCGCCGCAGACGATGTTGAGCAAGGCACCCTGCCCGGCATCGACCTGGCACACGCGCAGGCGATCGGCGTTCGGGTGCTGAACGGCTTCCTTGATCTCGCCGACCACGACTTTGCTGAACGGCGGCGCCACCGGCCGGCGCTCCTCGACCTCGAAGCCGCCCATCGTGAGCGTCTCGGCCAGTGCTTCGCTGCTGAGCTGCGGGTCGCAGAATTCGCGCAACCAGGACTCGGGGAATTGCATCTCGTCGATCTCGTTGTAGTTGTCGTGTTTACTGGAACTGGCTCAGGAAGCGCAGGTCGCCGTCGAAGAACAGGCGCAGGTCGTTGACGCCGTAGCGCAGCATGGTGAGCCGGTCCGGGCCCATGCCGAAGGCGAAGCCGATGTAGCGCTCGGGGTCCAGCCCCATGTTGCGCACCACGTTCGGATGCACCTGCCCCGAGCCCGCGACCTCGAGCCAGCGGCCGGCCAGCGGGCCACTCTGGAATTGGATGTCGATTTCGGCGCTCGGTTCGGTGAACGGGAAGAAGCTGGGCCGGAAGCGCAGCACCAGGTCCTCGGTCTCGAAGAAGGTGCGGCAGAAGTCGGTGAAAACGACCTTCAGGTCCTTGAAGCTCACGTTCTCGCCCAGCCACAGGCCCTCGCACTGGTGGAACATCGGCGAGTGCGTGGCGTCGCTATCGACACGGTAGGTCCGGCCCGGCGCGATCACGCGGATCTCGGGTGCCTTCACGGTGCCGGTGGTGTCGGCCGCCGCGGCTTCGAACTGCGCGGTGTATTTTTTGACGTGCTGGTTCGCGTAGCGCACCTGCATCGGGCTGGTGTGCGGACGCAGGTTGTAGGGCACGCCGTCCTCGCCGTCGATATCGACGTAGAAGGTGTCCTGCATCGAGCGCGCCGGATGGTTCGGCGGATTGTTGAGCGAGGTGAAGCTGTGCCAGTCGCTTTCGATCTCGGGTCCGTCGGCGACATCGAATCCCATACTCGAGAAGATCGCCTCGATGCGCTCCATGGTGCGGCTCACCGGATGCAGCCCGCCGGCCACCCGGCGGCGGCCGGGCAGCGTGACGTCGAGCGCCTCGGCCCGCAGCTGCACCGCGAGCTCGTCGTCGGCCAGTTGCTGGCGGCGCTCGGTGAGCGCGGCCTCGATCGCCTGCTTGGCAACGTTGATCTGGGCGCCGCGCGACTTCTTCTCGTCGACGCTGAGTGCCGCCATGCCCTTCATCAGTTCGGTGATGCGGCCGGACTTGCCGAGGAATTGCGCCTTCGCGTTCTCGAGTTCGGCCGGGGCCTTCGCTTCGGCGAAGGCGGCGCGTGCGGTGTCGACCAGGGAGTCCAACTCGTTCATGGAGAAATTCTTCGAGATCAAAAAGAAAACGGGCCGGCATCAGGATGAAAAAAGGGCTGGAGCCCTTTCAAGCGCCAGCCCTTGACGTGGGAGCAGGCCGCAGTCCGAAGACCGCCACCTGCTGTGCAGGATCAAGCAGCCAGCTTGGTCTTGACCTGCTCCACGATGCCGGCAAAAGCGGCCTTGTCGTGCACGGCGATATCGGCCAGCATCTTGCGGTCGATCTCGATTCCGGCCTTGCGGATGCCGTTGGCGAACTGGCTGTAGGTCAGGCCCAGTTCACGCGAGGCGGCGTTGATACGCGCGATCCACAGTTGACGGAACACGCGCTTCTTGGTGCGGCGGTCACGGTAGGCATATTGGCCTGCCTTCATCACCGCCTGCTTGGCGATGCGGAAGACATTGCCGCGGCGACCGCGGAAACCCTTGGCGAGTGCGAGAACCTTCTTGTGGCGGGCGCGAGCCGTTACACCACGTTTGACGCGAGGCATGTGTGTACTCCTTGTTCGTCTGGGTTAAATGCCGCTGCCGGGCAACATGGCGGCCATCGAAACCATGTTGGTCTCGTGAACTGCCGTTGCACCCCGCAGGTGACGCTTGTTCTTGGTGGTCTTCTTGGTCAGGATGTGACGCTTGAAGGCTTGACCGCGCTTGACGGTGCCACCGGGACGAACGCGGAAACGTTTTTTCGCGCTGCTCTTGGTCTTCATTTTGGGCATGTGAATGCTCCTTTAGTTTGTGCTCGTGAGGCGCCGCGGAAACTCCACGGGCTTGTTGGCCCCGAGACACTTCTTTATCTCGCCGCCGCCTTCACCAGAGGGCGAAGTCCGCAGCGAAATCCCTTCGATCAACTTGCCCGCCCAGGCGGGCGACGACTCAGGCCGCCGCCGGAGCGGTTGCCGGCGCGGCTTCGGTCGCCGGCTTTGCAGCCCCACCCGCCTTCTTGCGGCCCGGCGCGATCATCATGATCATCTGGCGGCCCTCGAGCTTGGGGAACTGCTCGACGACGATCAGGTCGGCGAGTTCGTCGCGAATGCGCTGCAACAGCGCCAGGCCGAGT
>NZ_JBFUIU010001078.1:0-2513 GCF_056401695.1 Variovorax sp. P4_D9 | reverse complement strand
CGGCTGCACCTTCAGTTGGTTAGTTCGGAGGGCGCCGCCGCGCATTGATCCGCCCGAGATCGATCCTCCCGGCCAGCCATGCGCTCCAACTGCAGCACTCGCTGAGTGAGCCCCGACGCCAGTTCCGCTGCCTGACGCCCGGCATTGATGGAAGCGAACTGGACTGCGACGCCGCTGTAGCGCGGCCAGGACCCGGTCCTCCCGCGGCGTGAGCGTCAGCACGTCGTCCCCGATTTCGATCTTCACCAAGCCGCCGGGCATGACTGTCTTGTTGATCGCGCGCGCCGGCGGGTGCTTCACGGCCGGGACGAACATGCCATTGCGCACCCGATCGACCTGGCCGTCCTCGATGAGCACGCCAATGCGGTCGTCGACGATGGCGAGCCCCAGGCCGGTGTGCTCCACCAACGTCTCGCGGGTGACGACCTGCTCGAGCGCATGCAGGTCCTCGATAGCCTGGAGGACGACCTGGGTGGTAATTTTTGCGTCGCGGCTCAGCCATGGGCTCGTTCCTCCTTCGGCGCAAGGTCGGCCGGCGAGGTGCTCGGTAGTTCAGGCCGCATGCACAGATGGGCTCGCTTCTTCTCGATCAACGCATCCTGCAGCGCCGCGCGGGCGCGCTGTGCTTCGTCGTCGAACTGAGTGCGCTCACATCGGCGATCTCATGAGAGCTGCGAGCGCGAGTTGCGCGGATTGCCACAGGACGAGCGCGTGTAGCGGCGGCAATCGGCGCACAACGGCACGGTGGCGCATGGCCCGTCCTGCGCGATGGCGCCCGAATCGCGAAAGTCGCTCAGCATCGGCCGGCGGTTGCTCCGCGCCAGGAGCGCGAATTGAAAAAGGCCGAGCCAATCGAGACCTAATCGCGGCCTGGGCTTCACGGGACCATAAGGCCCGCCTGGGTTATTCCTTGAGCCCCAGCGCCACATAGCCCTTGTATGAACCACCCGTACCGACCATCGCGGTAAGCCTGCTGCTCTGGAGCATGTACCCGTTCGACGACCCGAGTCCCGGATACACCTGGCGGAGTCCCGTCGGCCAAGCAGGAGGTGGGATAAGCGTAAACCAACTACTCGACGACGTGGTGCCGTCAAATTGAGTCCCCTGCCGTTGGTACGAGCCTGGATAGGGCAACAAAGAAATGCTGTACTTGTTCCATGTTCCCTTGGTGTCCCCTCCGAGTGAAACGGCGTCCACCCAAGGGGTCGTCGCCGGGGCGCTGAGACGGAAGACGTTCTCGCTTCCTGTCGCAGACGAGTAGTTCGCCATATCCATGTAGGCTTCGAGCAGGACGGTCTCCCCGCCGATGCGGACAGCCCCGATGTCCAGCTTATCCTGCGGATTGGTGGCGCTCGTGAAGGTCCACCAGCGAGCAAAGCCACCGTCGATGCCTGTATACGTTTCGATGGTACCCGTGCAAGCCGCAAGAGTGGATACCTGGGTTGCCTCTTGGCAAACGACCATGCGGGTTCCGCCTTGAGAAATTTCCGCCTGCGAAACCTTGGCAATCGGCGTAGGTTGCACGCCGTTCGTTTGACTGTCCCGCAGACGCATTTCGATGCGCGTGTAGAGGCCATCGAGGAGCGCTTGCTGCGTCACCATGGCCGTGGTTTTGACCGCCACGAACGGATAGTAGTTTCTGGCGAATGTCATGCTCGCAAAGCCTGTATCGAACAGGTAATTGCCGACCATCACGTCCTCACTGATGCGGAAGCGGTTCGGGTTGAATGTGGTGAGCGTTGTATTGGCGTCAAGCATGATGAAGGTGCCTGGCTCGCTCGAATCCTCCGCCAGTACGCCGCCCGCCTGGAACGGCATGTTGCCGCTCGTCGTCACCTCGTAGGTGAGGTCGTCGAAGTTCGCATTGATGCGGTACTGCATCCCCGAGCCCGCGAACACCCAGTACTGCCCGCTACGAGCGTCCGGAGCGGCAACCTTCAACACGATGTCCACAGTCTTCGTCGACGTGCCTTCGACGTACTCCGCGGAGATTGTCACCGTCTGGGTCGTCGTGCTTGCGTTTGCGAGCGCCGCGGCCCACTGGTGCTGGGTGGGAACGGAGGCGGGCGTAATGAAGATGGCGCTCGGTGTCGAGCTGTTCACGGTCCAGCGGGTGACGGAACTGCTCACCCACACAAAGATGGAGCCCGGCTTGATGCGGTACTCGCCGGCGTTGTCAGCAGCAACCAGGCTGGCGCCTTTGTAGACCGTAACCGACAGCGGGTTGACCGTCGGAGGATTAACCGGAGGATTTGTAGCTCCACCCCCTGAGCCACCACTGCCGCTCGTCGAGCCCGTCCCTCCTGCGCCGGAGCCAGAGCCAGTTCCAGTTCCAGTTCCAGTTCCGCCGATGGTAGTTGTATCGCCACTCGTGCCACCCGTAGTGCTCATGACTGCGGCAACTACTGCCGGCGTCGAATCGGCTGAAACGTTGGGTGTGGTTAGTTGAAAACTTCCACCGCTACTGCCGCCCCCGCCGCAGGCCACCAAACCAAAGGCAAGTACGCTTGTAC
>NZ_JBFUIU010001077.1:0-2513 GCF_056401695.1 Variovorax sp. P4_D9 | reverse complement strand
GCTGCTGACCACGAGCAATCCGCAGGCCGAGCGCGACCGGGCGCTGTTCGAGCGACTGGGTTTGAAGGCTCGGGGCCAACAATGAGCGCGTTGTTGGCGCCGCCGCCGAGCCCGCTCGGCCGCCCGATCATCGACGCGGCGTTTCGCGCCGACCCCTATCCGACCTACGCCGCGCTGCGCGAGGCCGGGCCGATCCACTGGAGCGACGAGTTCTTCGGCGGTGCGTGGATCCTGACCCGCCATGCCGATGTCGACAGCGTGCTTCGCAATGCAGTGCGGTTCTCGGCGCAGCGCACCGGCGGCTGGGTGATGCAAAGCCCGGCCGCGCGCAGCGAGCTGAAGGATTTTCAGCAGCTCTTTGCACGGGCGATGCTGTTTGTTGACGCGCCGGATCACATGCGCATCCGCGGGGTCCTCAACGCTGGCTTTCGCAGCGACGTTCTGCAGCAGTTCGCGCCGGCCATCGAGCGGCGCGTCGACGCCTTGCTCGACGCCGTGGATGCCGACGAGGGCTTCGACTTCATGCAGGCACTCGCGCGGCCGCTGCCGGCCGAGGTGATGGCGATGCTGATGGACATCCCCGCGGACGACCGCAGCGACTTCATCGCCTGGTCCGATGATCTGGCGACCTTCATCGGCGCGCCCATGCCCTCGCTCGAGCAGGCACGGCGCGCACGCACCAGCCTGCTGGCAATGAGCGCCTATTTCGAACAGCTCGTGCCACAGCGTCGGAGCGCACTGGGCGACGACCTCGTGAGCCGGCTGCTGCGGGCCGAGGCGGCCGGCGACATCCAGCCCGGCGCCGAGCTGCTCGCCCAGTGCGCGATGCTGCTGTTCGCCGGCCACGAGACCACGCGCAACCTGCTGGGCAACGGCTTGCAGGTGCTGCTCGCCGATCCCGACCCATGGCAGCGCTTGCGGCACGAGCCCGCCTTGTTGCCGGGCGCGGTGCGCGAACTGCTTCGCTTCGACAGTCCGGTGCAGTACACCGGCCGTCGCGTGGCGGCCGATCTGGTGCTGCACGGCCAGCAGCTGCGCCGCGGCGATCTGGTGGTTGCACTCATTGGCTCCGCCAACCGCGACCCGATACGCTACGAGCAGGCCGATCAGTTGGACATTGCGCGCCGCCCAGGTGGCTTGTTGTCCTTCGGCGCCGGACCGCATGTGTGCATCGGCGCGAACTTGACGCTGATGGAGGCCGAGATCGTTTTCGGACGCTTGCTGCATCGGTTCCCGCAGCTGCGTCTGGTCGATGCCCAGCCACGCTGGAGCGGCAACGCGGTGTATCGTGGCCTGAGCGCGCTGCCGGTGCGTCAGGCGCCGGCCGGGGGCCGCTCCATGAGCATGCCGCGCCGGTAGGTCTCGGCGATCAGCATGCGCGGACCTTCGGGCGTGAGGATGCAGTAGGTGCGCGACGCCCCGGCGTCGGGCAGCCCGCCGACCGCAGCCCAGAGCCGCTCGTACAAGACCGGTGCCGCATCAAGAAAGGCGCGGCGTACCCACAACCGCCCCAGCAGATGACCGATCGGCATGACGCCGCCCTCCAGGTCACGCCGCACATCTGCCTGCAGGCCATCGAGCGCGATGTACGACAGGTTGTCCATCATCACCTGGCCGTGTGCGGCCAGGCAGGTGATTCGTTCGATGAAGCTCGAGCTTGGCAGAGCGGCGCGGACTTCGGTCGGGACGTCATCCGCAACGCGCTGCTCGATCACATGCAGCGAGACCGGCCTCCCGGCGATCGCCTCGCACAATCGGGTGGTCGATCCATCTTGCGCCAGCAGCAGTTGCAGCACCTTGCGCGCATGCGTCGCCTGCGAGGGCGAATCGGATGGTAGATGAAAGCGTTGACGCTGGAGCGATGGCTGAACGAATGAAGACATGACAGAGATCCAAGTGATGATTCGCCCCGTGGCACTGCCGGACGGTCCACGCGGCACGATGGCGCGGCTGCGCGGCGAGGGACGTTTTGCGCTGCTCGAAAGCGCGCTGCCCATGCCGCGCCAGGCCCAGTGGTCCTACATCTCCGGACCGGCGCTGGCCACACTGTACACAGACGAAAGCACGACCCGCCTGGAAAAGGACGGCTGCGAGATCGCGTCCTGGGCCGATCCCTTCGAAGCGCTCGCGGCGGTCGCCACGGGCCGGGCCGACAGCATCCGCTTCGAGGGCGACTGTCCCGAGGGCATGGACTTCGTCGGTGGCTGGGTGGGCGTGCTGGGCTACGACCTCGCACGCCATGTCGAGCGCCTGCCTGAACAGGCCCAGCACGATCCGGTGCTGCCCCGGCAATGGTGGATTGCGGTGGACCAGGTGCTGGGTTTTCATCATCCGAGCGCACAGTGGTGGGAGGCCACCGTACGTGGCCCTGCAGAGCGTTGGCCCTGGAGCCGCGCCGATCGGGCCGAAGCATGGCGCCGCACAGTGGAACGTGCCTGCGGCCCGCTTCCCGAACGCGGGCGCTGGCACGCAGGTCCGCGCACCCTGCGTACGTCACGCGCTGAGTTCGAGAG
>NZ_JBFUIU010001076.1:0-2519 GCF_056401695.1 Variovorax sp. P4_D9 | reverse complement strand
TCAGCAGCCATAGCCAAGGTCTGTTGCTTCATGTCGAAGGCAATGCATGCGGCATGCCATCGGTTGACTTGATCAGCGTTGCCCTAGGCCCCCTCCCTGGATCGGGCAGATCCGGGTAAAGCCGGGAAACCAGCTGGCCCCATCGAACGCGAGGGCCGGCATGCCTTCTCCAGCAACGCGCTTCTGGGCTGCGCCCGCGGGCTGACACCGATGGTCTGCTTTCGGGCAGTGAGTCGAGCTCTGCCAACATCGCTGATGGGCCCGAACCGGGCCTACAGCGGACGGCAATGGAGCCCGGAAGCGGCCGTTGGATGCGCGCTGCACCGGCGCCGGCGGAACTTTGAAAACGCGAGCGGTACAACTTTGAAAATGGCGCTCGTAGCTGTTGATTTTCCTGGGTAAGGAAGTGCGACAACCTTGGAGGAACTCAGGTGGCCCCGCCCGCGCAGGTCCTTGCACAACGAGACGGACCGATGCCGGCTCTAGTACAGGTATACGGCGCCGCTGTTCGGGCGGCCATCAGGCATTCTTAAGGAACTGGGCCCGTTTTTGTCGCCCACTCCGTGCGCGAGCTTTCGAGCCTTCGCGAAAGCCAGGCGGCGACCACAGCAGCGCCGCGCCATCTCGAAAAGTCCGGGAACAGCCTCCCCCGCGCCAAGACGCAATCATGTCCCGATTCGCGACAGGCGTCAGCTGTTCTGGTCTCCCACCCGCGCCTTGTCCTTCGGGTCCACGAGGGCGTCGTAGCCGAACTGGACACCGACGAGCGCCACGCCAACGGCAACCGTGGGAACGCCAAGCAGTCCGGCCAGGGACGGGGTCACTGCGAAATCGAACAGCAGTGTCGCAAGGTCGAGGCTCGCCTTGAATGACTTCGATTCAGGCGCGTCCATGTATTCCTTGATTGTCCTGCCGTCCTTCAGTCTGGCTTTGTCCACGCAGTACAGCGCAACGACCTTGAAAAGGCCGCGCTCCTGGTCCACGTCGAACTTGAAGTCCGCCCACGTGATCGCCTGTCCATCATTAGGGTCCGCACTGAATCTCTTCCGCTCGTTCCAGATCCCCGGCCTACGCAACTCATCGAGCACCTCGAGCTCGCTGGCTGCGTCGTCTACAAGCGGGACCATCGACTCATTGTTGTCAGGCCACGGCCACGCTCTCCTGGCGCCAGTGACTCCTCCTGGCGCAGTCCGATCAATCGGCCTGGCAAACTTCCGCTTCAATGCGATGCCGACTAATCGTTGCACCCGAAGCTGCTCGCCATTGCTCAGCAGCTCCTGCAGCGACAGCTCATACTCCGCGCGCGCGAGATCGTCCAACTCCTGCAAACCGGTGTCGATCTGCGCCTTGAGAACATCGGGCAGAGGTTCAACAGCCTTCATGGCGCGTCCTCCTTTATTGAACGGGAAAACAGGTGTACTCCGGTATCGCCATGAAAGCGTCCCCAGATGGGGGGATCGTTGGTCGAGGCTCGGGTCCCTCAGAATGCGTAGCGACCAGCGCGCGCGAAAACTCTATCTCGAGCGGAGGGTGAAGTGACCTATCCGGAAAAGATACGGCGCGCGCAAGTCGTTGATTCGCTGAGGAGTCGGCCGCCGCGGAGCCCAAACGCCCCTGCCGTCTTCCCTGGAGCTCCGGCCAAGACCGGGCAGGGTAGGGCGGGGCGGGGGCGTACGCCCCGATCGCATTGAAGCGCGTGCGCACTGACCACGTGGCGGTCAACAATGGGCAGCCAGCCGCTTCCGGCCAAAACCGGAAGTTCGGCACGGCCGTCCAGTTTGCCGCCAGCCGTGCCCTCGGAACTGGCCCTCTTCTCTGACACTTCACGCGGGCTTCTCAGGAAACGCACGGTGCTGCTCTATTGTGGCTCATGGTTCGCACGTCCAAGACTTGGAAGGTTCGGTTTGTGACCCGCTCGTGGGCGAAAGTTGCTGCGCCGCTGTTGCTGACGCTGGCCATAGCGAGCGAGGCGTCGGGCTCGCCGTTGGGGTTCGCAGGTCTCGCGCTAACCGGCTCAGTGGCTCGACCTGAGTGCCTGGAAGCGCTCGTCATTGCCAAAGCAGCCTTTACATCGGACTCTCCTCGTCTTTTTGCCCCCCTGGTACTTCCCCGAACGCTTACAAGCACACTGGTGTTGGGAGCGACCGAACTCGACATCTCCGGCGGCGATGCACTTCAAGTCGATGAGGCGACGTTCGAAAAGCATCACGCCGAAGGCACCCGCTCCGTCATTTGGCAGCGCGATGGCGAACAGGGGCGTCGGTTGGTCGTGCAAGAGATTCCGCACGGGTGGCGCGGAGATGCCTATACCGCCTTCATCGCGCCTGAAGGGCTGACGGTAAGCGATTTTGTCGCGCGTCTTGACCAACCCGCGCAGGGAACCTCGAATGAGGAGATTTTCTCGGGCGGATGGAGGCCGCCGCTGGTATTCCGCCGGGACGAGTCTGGGCCGATTTGGCTCATCGATGTTGGTCAGCCCTGGGTTTTTCTTGGGGCCTGGACGGTGTATGCAGTGAAAC
>NZ_JBFUIU010001075.1:0-2525 GCF_056401695.1 Variovorax sp. P4_D9 | reverse complement strand
ATCCGAATCACAACGAAGCATCACGGGCCAATTAAGAACGAGCACGTTCATCCATGGCTTCGCCGTGATGCGGTCGACGAAATCATGAGGTTTATTGCGTAGCGGCTGGCCGCGTGCTGGTATTTCGACGGCTTCCAACACCGCGTCGATCTGCTATCGCTGATCTAAAACGCCCAACCTCGTGGGCGCTTTGATTCGGGACATCCACATTTCAGACGAGTAGTAGTGGCCTAGCAGCTAAACGGGTCTCCCTCGGGTAGTCCCACATAGCATCTAAATGGCTACGGTCGTTCGGACTTCTCTGGCGAATGACGGCGGCCGCCGAAAGCTGACATCGGGGCTTTCCTTCGCCACCGGCCAGTCTACTTGTCTGAACTTGCCTTCGCCAACCTCATTGACGACATCCGAGCAGAGCCGCTGGTCGGATTGTTGGGCCCCAAACGGTAGTTGGTCGATTGCCTGACCGGTGCACCTTAAGAAGCAGACGTGGCCCGTTGTCGCACGCTGCGCGGAGAACACGGGATCGGGTTCGACGACGGTTGACGCTGGTCGGCGTAGTGTGTCGGCTGAATGACTGTTCGTTGCCAACTCGAACTGCGCTGCCTGCCCAAACCAATGGAGGAAATCTTCACCTTGCCGCCGCACAGCGAGTAGCATGAATGTACTCATGCGCAGATGCTCCACCTGCATCGGGATGCGATCACCAACAACGTCCCACTGGTGTCGGGAATTGGGGAACCTATGAACTGGGATCCATGGTCAAGCGCATCCGAGGGCCGTGCCGGGCCGAATTCATCTATCACGACGGCCCCGATCGATGGAAGCCGCGTTGCCTTGTTCCTTGCCGATCCTGGTGGTGGAGTCTTCACTGCGTCGGGTAGCGCAGAGCACGGCTGGAGCCCTTGGTCCAGTGTCTCCCAAGGCCACGCCGGGCCCAACACATCGATCACGGCGGTATCAATCGCCGGCGGCCGCTTCGCCTTGTTTCTCGCCGATCCTGGTGGCGGAGTCTTTACGGCGTCTGGGAATGCACAGAACGGCTGGAGCCCTTGGTCCAGCGTGTCCGAGGGCCACGCCGGGCCAAACACCTCTATCGCTGCGGTTCCTCTCGCACGAGGCCGCTTTGCTTTGTTTCTCGCCGATCCGGGTGGTGGAGTCTTCACAGCGTCGGGCAACTCAGAGCGCGGCTGGAGCCCATGGTCCAGTGTGTCCCAGGGCCATGCCGGGACCAATACATCCATCACGGCTCTACCGATCGCTGGGGGGCGATTTGCCTTGTTTCTGTCCGATCCTGGTGGCGGAGTCTTCACGTCGTCTGGGAATGCACAGAACGGCTGGAGCCCTTGGTCCAGCGTATCTGAGGGCCGCGCCGGGCCCAGTACATCCATCACGGCAGTTCCGTTCGCCGGCGGCCGCATTGCCCTGTTTCTGGCCGATCCCGACGGGGGAGTCTTCACCGCGTCAGGCAATGTAGAGCAGGGTTGGAGTCCATGGTCGAGCGTTTCCGAGGGCCGCGCTGGACCCAAGACATCCATCACGGCAGTTCTGTTCGCCGGGAACCGCTTTGCCTTGTTTCTCGCCGATGTTCGTGGCGGAGTCTTCGCCGCATCGGGGAATGCAGAGACCGGCTGGAGTCCGTGGCTCAGCGTGTCCGAAGGCCACGCCGGGCCCAACACGTCCATTGCCGCGGTTCCAGTTGCTGGCGACCGCTTCGCCTTGTTTGTTGCCGATCCTGTTGGCGGCGTCTTCACTTCGCTGGGCGATTTCGGCAGCCCGATCAAACACGTCTTTGTGCTGATGCTCGAGAATCGGTCGTTTGACCACATGCTTGGGTTCTCTGGCATCACCGGGACCGATGCATTGACGGGAAAGCCGACGACGATAGACGGTCTGAAAGGCGACGAATCGAACGACTTCACCGACAGCGCCGGCATCGTCCATACGCACACGGTCGCTACGGGAGCACCCGATTTGATAAGCATCGGCCCGGCCCATGAATTTGTGGACGTGCTTGAACAACTGACCGAGCTTTCCATGGATCCTCCCTTCGATCTGGAGGGCTCCGCCTACCCAACACCGATCACTAACCGCGGCTTTGTGGCGAACTATCAGAAGAGAGTAGCCGCTCAGTTCGCAAAACGTCGCAAGGATGCTTTGTCGGCGTCAGGCTTGAACAGTGCCCTGACGATCGACGCGCTGAACGCACAGGAGGCGAGTTTCGACCTGGGCGTAGTCATGAAATGCTTCGGTCCAGGTCGATTGCCCGTCCTGAGCGCATTGGCGAAGGAATTCGTGGTTTGCGACCATTGGTTTTCATCGATGCCCGGACCGACCGAGCCCAACCGCATGTTTGCGCATGCGGCGACCTGCGGTACCTGGGACCGATCTCCAGACCAAACGGAGATCCTGGTCGCGCAAGGTAGCGACTCGCTCCACCCCGGATTCACGTTCAAACACGGGACCATCTATGACCTGCTCAGGAAGGCAGGCGTGCAGTACCGCATCTACGCAGGCGACCACTTTCC
>NZ_JBFUIU010001074.1:0-2529 GCF_056401695.1 Variovorax sp. P4_D9 | reverse complement strand
GCACCGAGGATGCGCTCGACCTGAAGTCCAGCGTGGCCCTCGTGATCGACCAGGACACCCAGGAAGTGCTGTTCAGCAAGAACGACCACGCGGTGCTGCCGATCGCGTCGCTGACCAAGCTCATGACCGGGCTGCTGATCAGCGAGGCCAAGCTGCCGTCCGACGAACCGATCACCATCACCCAGGACGACGTCGACACCGAGAAATTCAGCCGCTCGCGCCTTTATGTCGGCGCGACGCTGCCGCGCGGCGAACTGCTGCACCTGGCGCTGATGTCGAGCGAAAACCGTGCAGCCCATGCGCTGGGTCGCACCTACCCCGGTGGCCTGGCCACTTTTGTCAGCGTGATGAACGCCAAGGCCAAGATGCTCGGCATGAAGGACACGCGCTACGTCGAGCCGACCGGCCTGTCGAGCCGCAACCAGTCGAGCGCCCAGGACCTGGCCCTGCTCGTCAATGCCGCCTACGCCGACGCCACCGTGCGCCAGTTGTCGACCTCGCCTGAATACCAGGTGGAAGTCGGAAACCGCACGCTGCAGTTCAACACCACCAACCGCCTTGTGAAGAGCCCGGATTGGGACATAGGGGTGCAAAAGACCGGTTACATCTCGGAGGCTGGCCAGTGCCTGGTCATGCAGGCCAAGATCGCCGGTCGCAAGTTGATCATGGTGTTCCTCGACTCCGCCGGCAAGTTCAGCCGCATCGGCGACGCCGAGCGCGTGCGCCGCTGGGTCGAGGCGACCCACATGGCCAACCCCAATCAAGGCATCCCTCAGGCATTCGCGCACGCTGCAAGTTGAGCTAGACAGCGGTCCCCCGAAGGGATTTCAGGCCGCGGCCGGCTGGTCGGCCTTGTAGCCCAGCGCTCCCGAGATCTCGTTGGCGGTGGCTTGCAGCTTGGGCAGCCAGCCCTCGTCGAGCCGGTCGGCCGGTGCCGAGATCGACAGGCCCGCGACCAGCTTGCCCTGGTCGTCGTAGATGCCCGCCGCCATGCAGCGCACGCCGAGTTCGAGTTCCTCGTTGTCGCGTGCGATGCCGTACTGGCGGGCCTTGGACAGCTCCCGCTCCAGCGCCGGCAATTGTGTGATGCTGTTGCGCGTGTGGCCGGCCAGGCCGGTACGCGTGGCATAGCTGCGAATGCGCTGCGGTTCGTCGGCGGCGAGGAACAGCTTGCCGGTGGAGGTCAGGTGCAGTGGGGCGCGGCCGCCGATGGCGCGCACCACCTGCATGCCGGAACGTTCGCTGTAGGCGCGCTCGATGTAGACGATCTCGTCGCCCTGGCGCATGCTGAGGTTCACCGGTTGCTGCGTGAGCTTGTGCAGTTCGCGCATCGGGGTCAGGGCCGCATCGCGGACGTTGAGCCGGCCCTTGACCAGATTGCCCAATTCGAGCAGGCGCATGCCCAGGCGGTAGCTGCCGGCCTCGGGACGGTCGACGAATCGGCCCACCGCCAGATCGTTGAGGATCCGGTGCGTGGTGGACGGATGCAGCCCCGTCTTCTCGCTGATCTCCTTGAGGGAGATTGCTTCTTCACGTGACGCCAGCACGTCGATGAGCGCGAACATCCGCTCGATGACCTGGATGACGGGCGTGGCGGGAACGTCTGATTGTGGTTTTCTCATGTGCAACGCGGTGGGAGACCGGTCGCCATTTTACTTGGTGAAATGGGCTGGCGCCTGCCAGCGGCCGTCGATCAGCACTTCATGCGGGGTGTAGCGGGCCTTGTAGTTCATCTTGGAACTGCCTTCGATCCAGTAGCCGAGATAGACGTGGGGCAGGGCGAGCTTGCGCGCCTGCTCGATCTGCCACAGCACGCTGTAGTTACCATAGCCGGCACCCGGCTCGGGTTCGTAGAAGGTGTAGACCGCCGACAGGCCGTCGTTCAGGACATCGAGGATCGAGACCATCTTGAGCACACCGGCGCTGCCGTCGGCGAGCGTCTCGCGGAACTCGACCAGGCGCGAATTGACCCGGCTCTGCAGCAGGAACTGCGTGTACTGGTCGATGCTGTCGTGGTCCATGCCGCCGCCCGCGTGGCGTCCGTTCTGGTAGCGCAGGTAGAGCTGGTAGTGCTCGGGCACGAAGCACAGCTTGAGCACCCGCGCCTGCAGGTTGGCATGGCGCGACAGGGCACGGCGCTGACTGCGATTGGGCTTGAACTCGTTGGTCAGCACGCGCAGCGGCACGCAGGCGCTGCAGCCGTCGCAATAGGGTCGGTAGGTGAACATGCCGCTGCGCCGGAAGCCGCTCAGGACCAGGTCGGAATAGGCATCGTTGTGGATCAGGTGGCTGGGCGTGGCGACCTGCGAACGCGCCTGCCGGTCCGGCAGGTAGCTGCACGGATAGGGGGCCGTTGCGTAGAACTGCAGCGTGTGGAGCGGGAGATCCTTGAGGTGCGTCACGTCGGGGTGGAGCTTCGCGCAGGCGGGAGTTTGCTCCAGTATACGGGCTCGAAGCGCCACTGAGGACTGCTTTCCCGGCGCGCGTGGGCGACGTGCGACACGAAGCGCCGGCGCGGCATTTCGCGGG
>NZ_JBFUIU010001073.1:0-2532 GCF_056401695.1 Variovorax sp. P4_D9 | reverse complement strand
GAAGGCCATCATCGGCGTGGCCGCCTCCATGCTCACTGCCGCCTGGCACATGCTGCGCGACGGCACCGAATGGCATGACCTGGGCGCCGCCCACTTCGACCGCGCCGACGCCCACAAGACTGCCAACCGCCTCATCCGACGGCTCCAACAAATCGGCTACGAAGTGCAGGTCACACCTGCTTGAAGAGGGACGTTTCATCTCAGCGCAGCGGAACGCTCCTGGGCACGCACCGCTTCGAGGGTCAGGGCTTCGGAAGCCTACTTCCCGGCGGTAGGCTGTAGTCCGCCTGCGATCCGCTCGCAGGTGAGGCCGGCACTGTGGGCGGCGTCAGCGAACTTAGCCAGCTCTGCTGCATCCTTGCCACTCCCGCTGAGCAGGTTGGCAAACAGATCGAGGGCGGTTTCGGCTGTCTGGCTTCCGGGGGAAGAGGCGGGATCCTCGCTGGCTCGACGGACTGCAGCGATATAGGCGTCGAGTTGCTTGCGCACCCGGTCATGCATGCCAGCAACGCGCACAGCATCAGCGCGCGCCAGGTCGGTTCGATTCTTGGCTTCATCGATTGCCTTTCGGGTGTTGTCTTCGCTGCGCCGCTCTTCGACACGCTGCGCTCGGTCGGCCAGGACGCGGTTCTCGGCGGCCGTCAGCTTCCATTGCAAGAACTCGGCCTCGGTGCGCGACACCCTCGCCTTCGCGTTGCTGACCTGGACGCGCTGCCCAAGAATCACGACGCAYAGGAATCCGATCACGGCGACAGGCACCCAACAGGGGATGAGGCGACCGAAGGTTTCGGTGGTCATTGGGCCTCCATGCATTTCCTGTGGCGCTCGAGCTGGCGCGTCCACACGCCCCAGCATCGTTTGTTGCCGGGCGTCGAGCAGTCGTAGCCGGCCGCCCTCTTCCACATCAGCAGCGCGCGACACGCGGCGACGTAGTCGCCGGCCAGGATCTCGCGGCGCATGCTCGAGCTGCGCCAGTTGGTGATGCCGTACTGGCCGATGAAGTCCATGTACAGGTCGAATTCCTCCGGGTAGAGCTCGGCGCCCGGCAGGCTGTCCTGAAAGCGCTTCTCGTCCTGGCTCATGAGGTTGCGGGCCAGCACCGCGGCGCGCGCCCGGGTGATGGGCGGGTCAGTCATCTTCACGGGCTGGCCGTTCTCGTACTTGGTGGAGCCGTGCCCGATCGTGGGCACGTCGCCCTGGGTCGGGATCACGGGCGAGGCGGTGAAGCCCTCCGAGTTCTGCCAGGTGGCGAAGCCGGCGGCCGAAACCGCCAGGGCGGTGACGGCGATGCGGGCGCGGCGCATGTCAGTCGTCCTTGGCGAGCGCAGCCCACTCGCTGCGCGTGTAGGTCGGCTCGCCTTGGACCCAGCCGCGGCGCACGGCCAGCGGGCGCAGCCATGCGCGCCACACTCGCTTGAAGAGCCATTCGCTGGCCAGCATCATGGTGTAGACCGCGGCCACGAAGGAGGCGATTTTGTCCCACGGCAGGCTGACGAGGAACCAGTACCACAGCGGGTCGGTGGTTGGTGCGAGCGCATGGACAACGGACGAGGCGGCATGGCCGGCGGCCTCTGTGTTGGCGCCGACTGCGGCGACGATGGCGGTCGTGCTCTTGACGATCGGCGCTTTGATTTGGGTGTGCGCGTCCATGGCTCTCAGCGCTCCGTGATCTTGAGGAAGACAGTCGACATGGGGTAGCTCCCGGTTTGCTCGGCATGCTGCCGACCAGTCGCTACCCCGTCGAACCCTAGAGGGGGCCTACAACTCCGCGCGAGCCCTCGYCATCTCCTGCCGCATCTGCGCCCGCATGGCCTTGGGAGCGGTGTCCGCGATGCGCTCRTCCTTGGGCTTKCGCATTTCCTTGACCCGGCGGAGCACGGAKGGCATGTCGATGCGCATAGGCTGGTCCGGGTTCTTCCGGTTCCAGTCCGCGATCGCCGCGCGCGCGTCGGCCACCATTCCCTGGTCCTGCTCGAAGATGCCGCGCGCCCACTGAGCCCGGATCTCCTGCGCCTTCAGGCTGTAGAAGTCCTTCGCCTGCTGGGCGGCCGCGTTGGACTCCTGAATCTTGGAGACGCTGGCTGGCTGGAAGCCGATCGCCTTCAGCGCTGCCTCGAGCTGGCTCGTCTCCAGCACCTTGTAGCCCTTGGCATCGCGGTACATGCCGGTGACTGCCATGTCGATGCCCTTCGCGGCGTTCTGCACGGCCTTGGGCGCGACACCCAACACGCCCTTGCCAAAGTCGCCGCTCAGGACGTCGCTCGCGCCCGTGAAGATCCGGCCGGCGAAGTCGCCCGCCGGGCCCGCGATTTCAAGCAGGTCCTGCGTGTGGTTCGTCTTCTGTGTGAACAAGCCGGTACCGGGGATGAGGTTGCCCATGCCCAGGCGCCCCGACACGTCCAGCGGTGCGCCAGGCAGCCCGGTGATGCCGCGCTCGATGAAGCCCGCCATGGCCGGACCGAACAGGCCTTCGAGGAATTCCTGCTTGGCCTTCTTGCTGTTCAGGTTGTAGCCCATCAGCTGGCCCAGGCC
>NZ_JBFUIU010001072.1:0-2535 GCF_056401695.1 Variovorax sp. P4_D9 | reverse complement strand
GTGCTCGGTGTCCCGGCGTTGGGCGTGCACCAGGGCGTCGAGCAGGTGCCAGTGCACGGCACGAGCATGCGCTACACGTTTGAAGATCCCACGGCGTCGACGCGCAAGGTCACCCAGCACTTCGAACTGAACGGCGACCGAGCTATCTGGCATCGCGGCTGGAAGGCCGTGACGCTGCATCAACCGGGGACGGATTTCGATGCCGACCGCTGGGCCCTCTATCACCTGGACAATGATTTCTCAGAGTGCCACGACCTGGGGGACAAGTTTCCGGACCGTCTGCGCGAGATGGTCGACCTGTGGTGGTCGGAGGCTCGTGCCTTCGAAGTGCTGCCGCTGGACGATCGCAAGTGGGGTCGATTGCCGCCCGAAGCACCGCAGGTGCAGACCCGGGTGTACGAGTACCGAGCGGGCCAAGCGCGGATCGATCGGCTGAGCGCGCCGGACTTGACCTCTCGCTCCTATGCGATCGCCGCCGACATCGTGATTCCGCCGTCGGGTGCGGAAGGTGTCCTGCTCGCGTTCGGGACGGCGCTGGCCGGCTACGCCATGTACGTAAAAGGCGGGAAGTTGGTGCACGAGTACGTCTTTTCCGAGGACGAGAAATTCGTGGTGACGTCGAATGGGGTACTGGCGCCCGGCCCTCGCACGGTGCGCTACGAGTTTGCGCGGCACGGCGACAGTGGCGGCGTTGGCCGTCTGGTGGTCGACGGCGCCGTGGTGGGCACTGTGCGGGTGGAACGGACTTGGCCGCACCGCGCCGTGCAATCCGGTCTGACCTGCGGCCGCGACACCGGCCTACCAGTGAGTCTGGCGTACGAGGCACCATTCGCGTTCACCGGCCAGATCGCCAAAGTGCTGGTAGAGGTGGCTCCGGATGGAGAGACCGACGCTGCCTTCGTCGGTCGCGCTGCCGAGATCGAGCAGTGAGCGCCGGGTACGACTTCATCGTCGTTGGCGCTGGCTCTGCGGGATGCGTCCTGGCCAATCGGCTCTCGGCCGACCCTGCAGTCCGCGTGGCGCTGGTGGAGGCTGGCCCATCGGATCGCGCGTTTCCGGCGAACATCAAGACGTCGCTGCCGGTGGGGAACATCTTCCTGCTGCCGCATGCCAAGTACAACTGGAAGTATGAGTTTCAGGGCGGCGCGGCGATCAATCATCGCAAGATCGCTGTGCCGCGCGGGCGGCTGCTCGGCGGCTGCAGTTCCGTCAACGGTTCCGTGTATGTCCGGGGCCACCCCGCCGACTACGATGCCTGGGAAGCCAAGGGCAATCCGGGATGGTCCTACGAAGAAGTGCTGGCCGCATATAAGCGGCATGAGAACCGCGCGGGAGGACTCGGGCCGCATCACGGTGTTGGCGGCGAACTCGATGTCGTGCGCCCCGGTGCCGCGAACCCCCTATCGCGCGCATTCGTCGAGGCGGCCGTGCAGGCCGGCCACTCGCGCAACGATGACTTCAACGGTGGCCGGCAGGATGGGTTCGGGCTTTGGGAGGTGAATCAACGCGACGGAATCCGCTTGAGCAGCTCGCGCGCATTCCTGCATCCAGTCATGCACCGACCCAACCTCACTGTCCTGACAGACACGCTGGTGGAACGGATCGTCATCGAGGGCGGGCGCGCAGTGGGCGTCGACGTCATCCACAGTGGCAGTCGGCGCCAGCTGGACGCCGCTAGCGAGGTGGTTCTGGCGGGGGGAACGGTGAACTCGCCGCACCTGTTGATGCTTTCCGGAGTCGGACCCGCAACGCATCTGATGGACCTTGGCATCCCGGTGGCGCAGAACTTGCCGGGTGTGGGCATGAACCTGCAGGATCATGCCTCGGCGCCGCTGTCGATGCGAGATCCGAGCCGACAGTCTTATGCACTCTCTGCGCGCTTCCTGCCGGCCATCGCGCTCAGTCCGTTGGCTTTCTGGTTCCGGCGTTCGGGAATGCTGGCCTCCAATGCCGCCGAGGCCGGCGGCTTCCTGCGCACCGGTCCCTCGCAAACAAGACCCGACGTGCAACTCACGTTCATGGCCGGGCTGAAGAACTCTGCGCGCGCGATTCCACGCGAGCACGGCGTGATGGCTTTCGTGACGCTGCTGCGGCCATTGAGCCGTGGTCACCTCCGCCTCAAGTCTGCGCGTCCGGAGGACCAACCCCTCATGCGCCCTTGCTTCCTCGAAGAGCTTTCCGACCTACGCACGCTGGTGAGCGGCGTCCGCGAAGCGCGGCGCATCTTCGCTGCCGATGCAATGGCTCGGCACCTTGGAACGGAGTTGTTTCCCGGCGCGGCGGTTGAGTCGGATGCGGAACTGGAGCAGGCCATACGTGCTGGTCTCATGACTATCTACCACCCTGTCGGTACTTGCAAGATGGGGCCCCAGTCCGACCCGGCAGCAGTCGTGGACGCGCAATTGCGCGTCCATGGAATCAAGGGATTGCGGGTCGCAGATGCTTCGATCATGCCCGACATCATCTCGGGCAATACCAGCGCACCGGCCATGATGATCGGGGAGCGTGCCGCCGAGTTCATCTGCAATCCTGCCC
>NZ_JBFUIU010001071.1:0-2536 GCF_056401695.1 Variovorax sp. P4_D9 | reverse complement strand
GCGCAGTGTTGGCGTGGACGTACAGCAGATAGCGCGACGACGCCACCAAATTCGGGTAACCGGACTCGGCAAAGGTGGGCACTTCGGGCAGGGCATCGGCGCGCTTGTCGCCAGCGACCGCCAGCACGCGAAGCTTGCCGGAGCGGTGATATTCCTTGAAGGTGGCCGTCGCGTCCATGCCGGCGGTCAGTTGATTGCCCAGCAACTCCGTGGCCATGGCGGCGCCGCCGCGGTAGGGGACCAAGCTGCTGCCAGTGCGGGACTGCGCCACGAATTCCACTGCGAGGAAGTGCAGCAGCGTGCCAACCGTGGTGATGCCGATCGGGTACTTTTCAGGATGGGCCCTGGCCGCCTGAACGAACTGAGAGAGCGTCTTGACAGGCGAACTCGCATTGACCGCCAGCCCGAATTGAACGCCGACCACGTCGGTGATGGTCCTGAAATCGGTGACTGGATTGAAGCGCATGTTGTCATAGATCAATGGGCCGATGAACATCGGATCCACAGGCGCCAGCAATACCGTGTTGCCGTCGGCGGGCGCGTTCTTCAACAGCTCCGCAGCCAGGCGGGTGCCGGCACCGAAGCGGTTCTCGACGATGATGGCGCGACCGAGTTCATCCTTGAGCTTCTCCGCCAGCAAGCGGCCCATGAAATCAGCTTGGCCGCCGGCCGGGAACGGCACGATGATGCGCGTGACGGGCTGGGCCTGTGCCCCTAGCGAAATCATGCAGCCGGTGCCCAGGGCGGCGGCAGCGCCGGTCAACAGGACGCGGCGCGACAGCGGCGTTGCGCAAGCGGAGTGAGTGAGGGTCATGGGAATGCTCCTGGATGAATGGATATGGGGCGGAATCACCGGGCGGTGAACGGGACGAACCGGGCTGCTTCTTCCAAGACCTGGCCCGCTTGCAGCAGCAGGTCTTCTCGAAAGCGCCAGGCGACTAGTTGCACCCCGATGGGCACACCGCTGGCCATGCCGGTCGGCACGGACAGGCCCGGCAGCCCCAGCCCGGCGGTTGCGAGCAGGGGGCTTTGAGCGTCCATCAGCGCGCGTGTTTGTTCCAACGTGCCAATGTCTTCGTCCTGAGGGCATGGGCGCTGCCAGGACACTGGCATCAACACCAGCGGATAGGCTTCCAGAAAGACTGACCAATGGCGAAGCAATGCCTGACGCCGCGTCAGCGCATCGAGAAAGCCGTCACGGTCGGTTTCCGACATGTCGGCCAACAGGTTGCGCTGGCTGCGCCGTATCGCTTCGTCACCGTGCTCCTCCACGTGGGCGATGATGCCGCGGCGGCTGTCATCGACTGTCAGCGTGCGCCACAAGGCGGCCGCTTCGGCGAAGTGAGGAAGTGCGGCCTCCTGCACGTCGTATCCGGCTCGCTCCAGCCAATGCGCGGCGTCGGTCAGTGCCTGGGTGACCGCCGGGTCCACGGGAATGCCGGGACAACTCTTGAACAACGCCACGCGAACAGGGGCCGGGGGACGCGCCAGCTCCAACGGCACAGGCACCCAGTTGGGATCACGTGCGTCGTGGCGCGCCATGGCGAAGTAACCCAGACGCAAGTCGGCCATGTTGCGCGCCAGCGGTCCCTGTACTGACATGAGCTGTGGCGTGATGCTGCGCTCGGTTGTCGCACTCGGGTTGTAAGCCGGCACGCGGCCCACGGTGGGGCGCAAGCCCGGCACCCCGCAGGCATAGGCTGGGTAGCGAATGGAGCCGCCGATGTCGTTGCCGTGGGCCAATGCCCCCATGCCGCTCGCCACCGCGGCAGCCGCGCCGCCACTTGAGCCACCCGGGGTTATGGCCGCGTCCCACGGGTTCAGCGTGCGGCCATGCACACCGTTGTCTGTGAACCAGCGCGACGAGTAGGTGGCCGTGTTGCTGCGCCCGACAATGATGGCCCCGGCGCTGCGCCAGTGAGCAACCACCGGCGCGTCCTCGCGCGCAATGTTTCGGCGCAGCGGGATCACGCCGTTGGTGGTGGCGTGGCCCGCCTGGTCGACATTGATCTTGATGCTGACAGGTACGCCGTGAAGCGGACCGAGTTCCGCTCCACTTGCGGTGAGCCGGTCCGCCGCGTCGGCACTGGCCAGCGCCTCGTCAGCCAGCACTTCGGCCAGTGCATTGATCCGTGGGTTGAGCTGTTCGATGCGGGCCAGCACACTGGCCGTGACTTCACGGCAGGAAATATCGCGTCGACGCACGGCCGCGGCAATGTCAACGGCGCTCAGGACCCAGAGGGCTTGTTGCTGATTCACGTTCGAACTCCAGAAGATTTCGGGCAAAGAGAACCCGGCACCCCGGCTCAACCGGGGTGAAGGTTTTGGCGAGTGGATCGGCGGCAGCGGGTGCGAACCGCGCCGCGATGGGTGGTCAGCCGCTCGGGTTCATCAGCAGACTGCCTCGGTCGACCCGGGATTCGGCCTCGAGGGCCAGCACTTCGGCGTGCTCCATGTGCACCCGCATGATTTCGCGCGCCCGCGGGGCGTCGCGGGCGCGCAGCGCGTCCAGCAAGTCAGCGTGGCTGTGCATGAC
>NZ_JBFUIU010001070.1:0-2539 GCF_056401695.1 Variovorax sp. P4_D9 | reverse complement strand
ACTCGGCGCTATGTGTGCGCCGGCGTCGACGGCCAGCGCTGGCTTCGTTGGAAATAGTGTGCACGTGTCCACCAAGAACGTAGTGGACACGAGCATCCTAAAACGATCCGTCGCAATCAAGGTGCCGCGGCTAGACGCTTACGCAGGAATGGACTCATGGGCCATCCACGGGGACTTTGTAGACAACCCGCAATATGCGATTTACGCGCTGACCAAGATGCTCGATGCAATAGTCACAAAGGCTTCCGTGGAGAGTTGGTAACGGGCATCCAAGGCCCAGCGCCTTTGACAGTGTTTTGCCAGCCCTGGCGCGACGGCGCGAAAACCCGTTTCCCTGACGGGCTGAGCTGGCATCTTTATTCAGGGCAGCACTTTGGGAGTGCGCAAATGAACTATCTCGGTCCCGCTCAGAACGCCGCGCAAGCTACCCGGCACGGGGGTGCTCATGGATGCTGACCACGTCCAAGCCGAGTTGGATGCCTGCGCGGTCACGATCCGTGAACTGCGTCAAGAAAACAAGGAGCTTCGTGCGCTGGCGGCACTGCTGAACTCACATTTGATGCTGGCGCTTGATGCGTTGGAATCGAAAGGTGCGGAAGCGGAGGCGGAAGCAAAGCGCAAGGTCGGCAGACCGGAGAAGCGCCACGATCATTTGATCGATCAAGTCCAGCTTGCGCGCGATGCGTATGCCCAAGCGAACCCGACGAAGGGAAAGGTCGGCGATAACGTAGTGCTCACATGGTACTTCGGCAACGAGTTCGAAAAGCTCGGCATGAGGGCATCGAGGGCTAGCACGCCGGCCTTTCAGGCCAAGCTGAAAACGCTGCGCAACCGCCTTTCAGACGCTACGCACCCGACGGTCAAAAAATCCCGTTAATTCGTCATTTTCCGGGACATACGCGAATCTACATTCACAGCTAGCAACCAACGTTGCTCTACCGATCAGCCCTGATTGGTGGTGTGTGAACCTAACGCCGAGAGGCGCTGGAGATTCGAATGAAGTCTTTGACCGGACAGTTTCCTCCCCTGGAATCTGTGACCCGCCCCGCAGTGGACACCGCCGCCGCTGCCTATTACCTCAACCGCCGTCCTCAGACATTGAGAGGCTGGGCCTGCAGCGAAGGCCTGAGCCCCATTCGCCCGATTCGCGTCAATGGCCGCTTGGCCTGGTCCACGGCGGAGATTCGGCGGCTCATGGGGACGCCGGATGATGCGCGCACTTCAGACCTTCGCGCTACGCCAAGTGCTCTCGCAGACACCGTTCTGGTTCAAGGGGGCGCCAAATGAGTAGCCCAACCACCGAAATCAAGCGAATTGCAGGCGACAACCTCACGCCCAGGCAGACCGCCGAACTGCTGAACGTACCGGAAGCCACGTTGGCCGTCTGGCGCTCCACCAACCGGGTCGTGTTGCCTTACTTCAAGCTCGGGAGCCACGTCCGCTACCGGCGCTCTGATCTTGAGTGCTTTATCGAGCGCCACCTCCGCAACGCCTCGGAGCAGGGGGGCACAAAATGAATAACCCGACTGCATCTACGACAACGCAGCCGGGTTACGAGAAGCACATTACTGGCCCCGATTTTACGGCTGTTGAAGCCGCACTGGGTGGCCGCTTCAAGTATTACCTCGATCGCAAGGCCCAGCAGCAGATCATCCTCTCGGCGCTGCGTCGCGGCCCCAAGACGACGGACCAACTCCGTGCCCTCGGATGCTTCCAGGCTCCCACCCGCGTCTTCGAACTGCGTGCCCAGGGCTACTCGATCCACACGGCGTTTGTGACCGCATGGGCAGCCGACGGTCGCCCGCATCCCCGGATGGCGCTGTACACGCTCAACGAGCCTGACGACAACTGGCGCAAGGCCGATAGCACGACTGGGGGCACCTGATGCCCTTCGCACGACTGGCCGCTGTGGCGGCGCTGGATACGCGCGCGCGTTCCGGCGAGCAGGTGATGCATTGCGACAACTGCGGCGGGGTGAATCCACTCTTCACCCGACGCTGCGGTCTCTGCGGATGCCGTGTCCCGACTGAGTCGGAGATCAGCCGCGAAAAGCGGATCTTGCAGCGGATCGGGGGGCGCGGATGACCGACACCAAGCAGTTCGCAACGCTCGCCGCGGAATACGCGCTGCTCGGTCATGCGCTGATCCGTGCCGTACCGGGGGATGCCCGCGCCCCTTACTACGCAGCTCGCTGGGGTTGGCTCAAGCCAATCCGTGACCTCGAGCAGGCCCGCCAACACCTCGAACAAATCAAAGGCAGCAAATGACTGACCCTGTAGACCTCTTCCGTAGTGCGATTGACGCGGCGGGCATGACGCCTCCCGATGAGATTCATGCTGATGGCCGGCTTCACCGCTTCAGCCCCACAGGCAAACGCAAGGACGATGCCGGCTGGTATGTCCTCCACCTGGACCACATCCCGGCAGGCACCTTCGGGAATTGGCGTAGCGGCGAGGCGCAGAACTGGTGCGCCAAGACCGACAACGAAATGACGCCGGCTGAGCGCCAGGCCATCAGGGAACGCATCATGGCCACGCGC
>NZ_JBFUIU010001069.1:0-2540 GCF_056401695.1 Variovorax sp. P4_D9 | reverse complement strand
CGCTGGTACTCCGCATGACTGCCGGCTCGCTTGAGCCGTTCCGCCAAGCGCTCAACAGTCGGCTTATCACCCACGATTAATGTCTTCATCCACGACTCCTTGAGGTTCGTGGGCTGACATCATATCTAATCTATTGAACGCAAATTGGTATCAGACAAGCATCCTGTCGACGCAGGTCAAGGGCAGCATGCGGCGCCAGCAGTCGCTGATGACCCTCAGCGCGGAGGGCGAAGGAACCCATAGCAGTTCGAGCTCGAGGTCGTCCCGACCCTGGTCGCCGCCACCGTGTTGTCGAAGGACTTTCTCAAGCACGAGATCGAAGAACAGTTCACGGCCATCGTGGGCGAGATGGTTCATCGCAAGAAGTAGCCTCCGCGGCAGGGCGCCAGGGAAGACCCGACCGGCTTCCGCCGATGCGGCCGGTGCCGGACCGGCAAGCAGCGCAGATTTCGAATGAAACAGCCGGCGTTGCAAACGACTCGGCGCCCCGATCCCCCGCAATCGCCGGGCAACGCCGCAATCCGACAGTAGAGCCACCGAGACGGACCGCAGCGCGCCAGGCCCACCCCGAACGACGACGCAGCCCGTCGAGGGAATACCACAGGGTCGTCGGATGCGCATCTTCCGGCTCGACTTCTTCCTCTCCCGGATGCGAAAAGGAAAATCATGATCAAGCTAAATGCAAAGCTGGCCCTCGTGGCCGCCACCATCGCCCTGTCGGCTGCCGCGGCTTCGGCCCAGGGCCTGTCCCGCGCCGAAGTGCAGGCGCAGCTCAAGCGGCCCAGGCCAGCGGCCAGATCGCTGCCTTCGACGGCGAGGACAGCGGTTCGGCCTACCTGGCGGCCCACTTCGATCCCAGCGAGCCGCGCAGCGAAGTGAAGGCCGAAGTCGCCGAGGCCCGCGCCGACGGCAGCCTCAACGTGCTGGATGGCACCGACAGCGGCTCGGTCTATCTGTCGCGCCACCAGTCCCTGACCGAGCCCCGCTCGGAAGTCAAGGCCGAGCTCGCCGCAGCCGAGAAGAGCGGCCAGCTGGATGCACTCTACGGCGAGGACAGCGGCTCGTTCGAACTCGCAGCCATGCACGGGCAACAGGGCGGCAGCCACTCTGCCCTCGCCTCCGCGCGTTGAGCCGCGCCAGCACGCGCCGATCGCTCGGCGCAACGGCCGGCGCCGTATGAGCGCGGCGTCAGTTCCGGCATGCGAAGCGCAGCGCACGCGCCGCATCGTGCACACGCGCAAAGTCGGACCCCATGATCTGCAGCGGCGTTGCGCAGCTCAACCATGGATGGGGCTCGACGAACCAGCCGGCGATTTCCCAGTCGTCGAGCACGACCGACAGTTCGTCGACCAGGACTCGCACCGGCTTCCAGACCGCCAGGTCGCCGCGCTCGAACTGGAAGACCGGCAGCCATCGCTGGCCGCTCCAGTCCAGGCTGATCAGCTCACGGGACGCGATGGCGCGCGCGAGTTCGGACGGTCCGGTGAGAGGCCTTCGCACCGCGATCTCGTGACCCGTCGCCAGGCCGCCGGACGCCCTGTAGGCTGCCAGCAACTCGAGGAAGTGGACATCCCGGCCTGAAGCGCCGCGCGCAGGCAGGGGCATGGGTTCGGGCCAGACCTGTCGGTGCTGCCCCTGGCGCGCGAACGCGGTGGTCATGTCGAAGCTCCTGGTGGGTGGATGGCAGCCCGATCGTCCACCGACCACATTTCCGCTTCACAACAATCACCGCGCCGCAAATTACATTTGAAGCTTCTCTCGTGCGGGCAGGAAGACGCCCTGCACCTGGCTACTTGGCCGTCGGCATGACGAACTCGGCACCCTTGCCGATGCTCTCGGGCCAGCGCTGCATGATCGACTTCTGCTTGGTGTAGAAGCGCACGCCCTCCTCGCCGTAGGCGTGCATGTCGCCGAACAGGCTCTTCTTCCAGCCGCCGAAGCCGTGCCAGGCCATCGGCACCGGGATCGGCACGTTGATGCCCACCATCCCGACCTGGATGCGCCGGCTGAACTCGCGCGCCACGTTGCCGTCGCGCGTGAAGCAACTCACGCCGTTGCCGAACTCGTGGTCGTTGATCAGGTCCACCGCCGCCTTCAGGTCGTGCACCCGCACGCAGGACAGTACCGGCCCGAAGATCTCTTCCTTGTAGATGCGCATTTCGGGCGTCACGTGGTCGAACAGCGTGCCGCCCATCCAAAAGCCGTCGCCGCAGCCCTCGCCGGCGGCACTGGCGTCGAAGTCGCGCCCGTCGACCACCAGCTTGGCGCCTTCCTTTTCGCCCTGGGCGATGTAGCCCGTGATGCGCTCGTGCGCCGCACGCGTGACGATCGGGCCCATCTCGGCGGTCAGGTTGGTGCCGTTGAGCACCTTCAGCGTCCGGGCCCGCTCGGTCAGCAGCGGCATCACCTTGTCGGCGACGTCGCCCACCAGCACCGCCACCGAGATCGCCATGCAGCGCTCGCCGGCCGAGCCGTAGCCCGAGCCGATCAGCGCGTCGACCGTCTGCTCGATGTCGGCGTCGGGCATCACCACCATGTGG
>NZ_JBFUIU010001068.1:0-2540 GCF_056401695.1 Variovorax sp. P4_D9 | reverse complement strand
GTGTCGTTGAGCTGTGCCAGCGACTGGACACCCGGCATGATCCGCAGGCCCTTCTTGCGCCCCTTGGTCGCCGCATCGATGATGTAGTTGAGCTTCTCAAGCGAATCGAGCTCGTCGCACACGAGGTGCATGCGCCGGCCCGGTTCTTCTGGCATCGATAGAACGCTGGCGCAGGTCACATCGACCCAGCACGAGATCAGCGGCTTGAGCGCCTGCAACATGTCCTCGCGCCACGTGATCCAGAGGCTGCCGGGGCCGCGGTCGAGCCAGTCGCGGAAGGAGAAATCGCCCGAGGGCAGGTACTTGTGCGGGGTGATGTATTGCGTCAGCACGGTGCGGATGCTGGCCAGAGTGTCCGGCGCGCCGTGAAAGCACCCCGCCGCAGGCGTGCCGGCGAGCAGCGCCTTCAGGTCGTCGTTGCTGGCTGTGGTGAGCCAGTGCACCAACCTTTCCGTCGTTCCCGCGCCCTGCCGCAGCAACACGGTCAGCGTCTCGCTGACGATGGTGCGCCCCATGCTGTTCCAAGTCTCCTGCTCCGTGGACGGACTGCGCGGGATCAGGCTGATCGCGTACTGCTCGCAGTCGAAGCTGGTGCGGATCTCGTTGAAGATGCTCCAGCCCTGGCTGCGCTTGTCGAAGGGGTTGAGGATGACGTCGCCGGGCCTGAAGAAATACCGCATCGACGCGCCATCGGGGTCCACGCAGACGATGCGGTCCCCTCGCGCGACCGCGCTCTCGATGTAGTCGCTGATGCAGACGCTCTTGCCCGTGCCGGTCGATCCGCCGACGAAGAACTGGGTGTTCTCGACATCCTTGGGGATCGGGATGCCCGCGAAGAGCAACTGCCCCTTGCCCCTGCGCGTCTGGGACGCCAGCACCTTCTGCCCGACCATCCTGGGGCCGCGCAGGCGCGTGACGAAGACCGAGCCTCCAAAGTGATTGGCGTAGCGCTTCGCGCACACCGCGAACGTGAAGACCCCAAGCAGGAGTCCGAGGGTCGGGCCGATCCAGAGCCCGGGCAGGAACGGCGTTTGCTTGGCCGCGTACCAGAGGCCTTTCGCGAAGAGCGGCGCCGGCAGTCGGTAGTACAGCGCGACGTTGGCGATCCACCCGGCCACGATCGCCAAGAGCACTCCCAGCGCCAGCCAGGAGCGCAGCGTGTTGTCGGGCGTGCGATGGTTGACGAACACGTGAACCTCATCGTCCCTTGAGGTAGCGCTCGATCGCGCCGACATCCAGCGCCTGGTCCGCCTGCGCCCGGATGCTGTCGCCTACCGACTTGCGCACCATGACGTACAGGCCGCACAGGATGCTCAGCAGCATCTCGGGATCGGTGCGGCCGTCGTCGCTGCCGCGCAGGCGCTCGATGTTGCTGCCGATCCGGTCGAGGTCGCCGCGGATCTCCTGCAGCACGCCGACGTTGAGCTTGAGCGCGTCGAAGTAGACCTGCTTGATGTGCGAGCTCACGCCCGCCACGCCGGAGGCCGCATGGGCCCGCGCAAGTACCTGCGCTTCCTCGTCATTGAACTTGATCGACACGATGCTGGCCACGGTCATACCTCCTCAGCCAGCAACCATGCGGGTTTGCGGGAGCGGGGTCGTACCCGGCCTGCGGCAGGTCATACCGAAGTTTCGAGGCCGCATGCGGGTTTGCGGGCACCTCGTAGGTGCGTATGGTGTATCGCCCCTAGGCGAGTCCGCGAACCCATTGCCGTCCGCCAAAACGCAGTCCTTGGTACGAGTGACAGCTCGGACGAGCCGAAGGATCGGCCGAGAGCGTGACAGCAGGCCGAAGGCTGACTGCATTCGAACTGCACCCAGGCTGTAGCCTTTCTGTAGCTCTTCTGCATCTTCACTGCACCCGAAGTGCATCACTTCTGCATCCTTCATTTGCTTCTCCATTCGATTCTCTGATAGAGACAAATTGGATTTCAAGGTCCACAATGTACCCCTCGAAGCAACGATTGAACAAGTCAAATGCAAGAGACGGACGTTTTGCAACGCATAAGGGGACGGGCCGGAGAGCTGGTGGCCCAGAACCTGCGAAGTGCCTCGATCGTGCTCGGCCACTTGCGCGAGCTCATCGTCGAGGCGCACGGCATCGGTCACAGCCACAAGGCCATCCACGCTTCGCTCGAAGCCGCAGGGCTTCGGGCGAGCTGGAACACCTACAAGTCTTGCCTGATGCGCATGAAGAAGGCGACGCGCGCCTTGCCTTCCACTTCGTCCACCACTACTCCCACCGCTTCTCCCCCTGTCATCAGCGGCTGCGCGTTGAACGCACGCAGCGCCAGATCTTCGATGCAGCCAGGCGCAGCGGTTGCGGACGAGTCCGCAGCGCTGCGCCTGGCTGCGGCCCCCACGTACCCCACGCATTCCACCTCCTCGACCACACGCGTGATGGACGCGCTGCGGCAGGCCCGCGAAGTTGCCAACTCGAAGGACTACGGCCAGATTGCCCGGGATCTCTACCGCCAGGAACAACGTAGCCGTCGAACCAAGGACCGACCATGAAAATCTGCGTCTTGAACCTCTCCGGC
>NZ_JBFUIU010001067.1:0-2544 GCF_056401695.1 Variovorax sp. P4_D9 | reverse complement strand
TCGACATGCTGCCTGCCGAGGCCTACCTGCCCGATGGCCGTACCGCCGCCGACACCGCCACCGTGCGCTCTGTGTTCATCATCGGTCCGGACAAGAAGCTCAAGCTCTCCATGACCTATCCGATGTCGATCGGCCGCAATTTTGCCGAGGTGCTTCGTGCCCTGGATGCCCTGCAGCTGACTTTCAATGTCCCGCTGGCCACGCCCGCCAACTGGAACGCGGGCGAGGACGTCATCGTCGCACTCGCCCTCAACGACGACCAGGCGCGCGAGAAGTACGGCAGCATCGACATCAAGCTGCCGTACCTGCGCACCACCAAGGCGCCGAAGTAGCTCGTCAGATCCGAGGCGCCGGAGCGCTCGTCTCGAGCGTATGGGTCGCCCCGGCCCCCGGTCGGGCGGGACGCTAGGGCTTGGGTGGCGCCGCCGGAACCAGCCCGTAGCGGGTCATGACGGCGATCAATGCCACTTTGTCCGGCGGCCCGCCGGCGCCGGCCACTTCAGCGACATCGCGAAAGTACCGGGCGCCGATGTCGGGGGATTGCACGATCAGAGCCCGGGCTGTCGCTGCAAAGGGGTTCGCGAACTGGTGGACGCTGCCCTTGGGACTGAACATGGCCTCACCGGCGGCGAGGTCACGCGTTTCGGCGTCCACGGAATATCGCAGCGTGCCTTCCAGGACATAGACGCATTCGTCGTTCTTGGTATGGCTGTGCGGAGGCGGGACGTTCGATCCCGGCGGCACCGTGAGTTCGAACAGGCCGACACTGTCGGTCTGCGACCCGTCCACGAGGTAGCGAATGGACAGCTGGCCGACGCTGATTGCTGACGAATCGTTCATTTTTCAGTCTTCCATTGCGTGACGCTGGGCCGGCCATCATGCCGGAATCGACCGGCTCTGGAAATGGCGGCGGGTCGGCGGAGGCCGAGCCCGGGTGGTCCTGCGAGGCCCTCAATCCGGCGTCGCCAGCGGGTTCGGCGAGGGCTCGCCGATCCATGTCAGCGTATTGCGGTCGGTGTGATGAAAGGGTTCGGCCAGCCCCTTGATCTGCATGACCGTGTCCTGGTCGTACGACCAGGTGCCGTCGGCATGGAAGGCGACCTTGATACGCCACTCCAGCGTGGTGAATGCATGCTCGATGAAGGGGTTGGACACGATGCCGTTCACGAGGCTGCCGTGCGTCGCGACCAGTTCGAACTGGTCTGCATGTTCATCGACGCGGCCGCTCGCCATCGCGACCTGGCCCCGAGGAATCGCCAGCGTGTGCATGACGGTGCCGGTGGCGGGTTCCCACAACCAGTAGCCGACCTGGTCGTGATACATCTTGGTCAGCCCAGCCTTGTGGATGTAGGTGTGATAACGCAGGCCATAGAGCACCTGCGGACCGTTGGTCTGGGGATCGATCGGCTGCAGTTCATAGTGCTCCACATAGACCTGCGTCTTCGGACCCTGCGCCTTGGGTTTGACGTCCACCCCCTTCTCGCCGCGCCACAGGCCCGCCATCCTGCGCAAGGGGCCGAGGTTGGCGAGGGTCTGGCCGTCCAGATCGGTGGGTTCGGTGTAGATGTCTTCGGGAAACGTGCTCATGGCTTGGGCAGGGAAGTGGAGTTGGATCGGGCTTCGGCCGCTGGCGGGTCCTGCCCGGCGCAGCGGCGTGAGGACGGCATCATGCCGCAATCGGATGACCGGCCCCCTAAGCACCCGACTCGTCGGCGACGACCTGGGCCTCGAACAGATAGCCTTCCAGGGCCTTCTCGACCCGCGGCACCGACATCCGGGCCGAACCCGGCAGGGTCACGCGGACCCTCATGCCGCGGCGGCCGCCTTCGTTCGCCTGCACCTGTGCATCGGGCAGCGCGAGTTGCTCGCGGACCAGCCGCGTGACCAGACGCGCCGCGGCATCGCATCGCAACTGGGGCTTGTAGATCTTCCCCACCGTGGTGAGCGGGATGGCCTCGACGATGTGGATCTGCTTCGGCCATGCCGGGCGTTCGCCGATGGTCTGCTCCGCATGATCGCGAAGCTCGTGCTCGGTCACGCTGGCGCCGGGCCGGAGCGCCACATAGCACACCGGCAGTTCGCCGGCGTAGGCGTCGGGCATGCCGACTGCCGCCGCCAGCAGCACGGCCGGATGGGCGGCCATCGCGTTCTCGATCATCAGGGGATCGATGTTGTGGCCGCTGCGGATGATCAGGTCCTTGGCACGGCCGGCGATGCGGATTCGCCCCTGCGCATCGGTGTAGCCCAGGTCGCCACTGTTGAGCACGCCGTCCTCGAAGACGCCCGTGTCGTGCGCCGGGTTCCGGTAGCCGGGCGCCACGTGGGGGCCGGAAATGGTGATGACGCCGATCTCGCCTGTTTCGCAGGCCGGCCCGAGGCGACCGCTGGCCTCGAGCCGCCGCACCTCGAGGCGCGTGTAGGGCAGCGCCCAGCCGACCGAGCCGGCGCCGCCGCTGCCGGCCACCGGGTCGATGGCGATCAGACCCGAGGCTTCGGTCATGCCGTAGACCTCGAACAAGCCGCGTCCCGTGACCTGCCTGAAGC
>NZ_JBFUIU010001066.1:0-2544 GCF_056401695.1 Variovorax sp. P4_D9 | reverse complement strand
GTTCGAGGCGGCGCTCGGGCGCACGGTCCACTGGCGCCGCGCCGATCGACCCGCGGGACAGGAAAAGCCCACGGACCCCGCCGACGACATCTGGGTGCTCAAGCTCTATCCGCACGCGATGGTGCAGGCCAACGCCTTCTACAGCCGCGAGGCGCAGGGGATTCTGTTCGGCTACTTTCGCGCGGCGGAGAAGAACCAGGGCAACAACCTGCCGGGCCAGCGTGTCTTCACTTGCCTGTCGCACGACATCATCGCGCACGAGGTCACGCATGCGGTCATCGACGGCATCCGCACCTTCTTCACGGAGCCGACCAATCCGGACGTTCTCGCCTTTCACGAAGCCTTCGCCGACCTCACGGCGCTGTTCCTGCACTTCTCGCACAAGGACGCGCTGCTCGACACGATTTGCAAGACGGGCGGGCGCTTGTATCCCTTCGAGCTGACGCCGGATGCGGCGCCGGTGGAAGGGTCGGCGCACATGGGCGGCGCTGCGTCCGCCACCGACGCCCGCATCCGCGCCGAAACGCCCGTGCGCAATCCGCTGGTCGAACTCGCGCAGCAGTTCGGGCAGGCTTCCGGCATGGGCCACGGCCTGCGCGCTGCCCTTGAGGAGCGGCCCGATCCCGGCGCGATGAGCCAACGCGTCAACGACCCGCATTACCGTGGATCGATCCTCGTGGCGGCGGTCTTCGACGCCTACTTTTCGACCTACCTGAGCGCCTCCGCCGACCTCTTTCGCATCTATCGCGCGGGCGGCGCGTCGGTGTCCTCGCCCGAGTTGCCGACCTCGCTGGCGACTCTGCTCACGGACACCGCGTCGAAGACCGCCGACGCGTTCTTCCAGCTGTGCGCGCGGGCGCTGGACTATTGCCCGCCGATCGACATAACCTTCGGCGACTTCCTGCGCGCGTTGATCACCGCCAGCGTCGACCTGCGCCCGGAAGACGATCGGGGCTTGCGGCAGGCGCTGATGCAGGCCTTCCGCGTGCGCGGCATCTATCCCGAGGGCGCCAGCTTCTTCTCCGAAGACGCACTCTGCTGGACCCGGGTGCCCGACTGGACGCGAAGCCCTGACCCCGAGGCGCTGCCGCCTGTCGTGGTGGAGATCGAGGATCCCGAGACCAGGAAGCGGGAGGCGCAGGAACTGCAGTTCGGACTTCCGGGTGGCCTGACACGGGCGCAGAAGGATCTCAATGGAGAGATCCTGCGCGCCTATGCGCGCGAGAACGCAGCCCGCCTCGGCTTCGATGAAGACCCCGGCCTGCCGCGAGATCGATTGCCCTACTCACCGTCTTTCCATCAGGTGTTTCGCATGGCGCCGGACGGCCGGACGCGCATCGACATGGTGGTCGAGCTGGTGCAGACGCGCCGCGTGCCCTTCGACAAGGACTATCCGGAGGCTGGCTCGTTTCCGCTGCGCGGCGGCGTGACGCTGATCATTGCGGCGCCCGACCGCGATCACTACGGCCACCACATTCCGCCCAAGGTGCGCTTCGCGGTACGCAAGCCGCTCGTCGGGTCCGAGGCCGAGATGCGCGAGGCACGGCAAAGGCGCTATGCGCTCGCGACCGGTCTCGTCAACGGCGACACCGGCAAGGACAGCCACTTCCAGGTCGACTTCGGACTTCTGCATCAGGGGGTATGAGCATGGCGGCCAAGGCGATCAAGACCACAGCACCGGCGAGGAAGGCAGCGGCAAAGAAGACGGTGCCGGCAGGGACGGCAGCGAAGAAGACCACCAGCTCGGCCCGCGGCGGGCTGCGCGTGCGCATGTATCGCGTCGGCTTCGGGGACTTCTTCCTCGTGACCGTGCCGACGCGCAGCGGTCCCCGGCACATCCTGATCGACTGCGGCGTCCATGCCGGCAACATCAAGAGCATGCCGGCCTGCGTGCAGGACCTGATCGAGGTGACGGGCCGAAAGCTGGCGCTCGTGATCGTGACCCACTACCACGCGGACCATCTGTCGGGATTTGCGACGCAGGCCAGGGAGTTCGAGCAATTTGAGGTCGAGGCGGTCTGGATCACCAATCGCCTGGACCCGAAGGATGGTGGGGCGATGAAGATCAAGTCGCAGATCCAGTCGCTCGCCATGCACTTGCGCCTCCAGCTCGCGGCGCGCCAGGACCTCGACGGTGCGCAGGCACTCGCCATGGCGGAGAACGCCCTCGGCGTCGCGGGCGGAAGCAACGACAAGGCCATGGCACTGGTCACCAGCGGCTTCAAGAACTCGCCGCCCGTGCACTACTACGAGGCCGGCGACACGGCCGAACTGCCGCCCTCGCTGCGAGGCGCACTGACGGCCCAGATCCTCGGGCCCGCGCCAAAGCACGCGGTCGCCGATTTCACTGCCAGCGACAACAAGGCGGAGCAGTATCTCGCGGCGGTCGAAGACCGGGGCCTGCCGGACGCGGAAGGCTTCGAGCCTTTCGAGCGCCGGTGGCCGGCGACGGCGGCCGACTATCCGCCCGAGGCCTTCCGGCCATGGGCGTCGCCCGCCCTGATGGAAAAGGCACTGCACGACGTGCAGCCCGATGTGCTGGCC
>NZ_JBFUIU010001065.1:0-2545 GCF_056401695.1 Variovorax sp. P4_D9 | reverse complement strand
ACCAGATGCAGCGCATGGACCGCTACAAGGCGGTGCTGGCCGAGATGCAGGCCGCGGGCCTGGTCTACCCCTGCTACATGAGCATGGCCGAACTCGACGTGCTGCGCGAGAAGCAGATGGCCGCGAAGGAGAAGCCGCGCTACGATGGCACCTGGCGCCCCGAGCCCGGCAAGACGCTGCCGCCGGTGCCCGAAGGCGTGCAGCCGGTGCTGCGTTTCCGCAACCCGCAGGGCGGCGTCGTGGCCTGGGACGACAAGGTCAAGGGCCGCATTGAGATCGGCAACGACGAGCTCGACGACCTCGTGATCGCGCGGCCCGACGGCACGCCGACCTACAACTTCTGCGTTGTGGTCGACGACATCGACATGGCGATCACGCACGTGATCCGCGGTGACGACCACGTCAACAACACGCCGCGCCAGATCAACATCTTCCGTGCGCTCGGCAAGGAGCCGCCGGTGTATGCGCACCTGCCGACCGTGCTCAACGAGCAGGGCGAGAAGATGAGCAAGCGCAACGGCGCCAAGCCTGTGACGCAGTTCCGCGACGAGGGCTTCCTGCCCGAGGCGATGGTGAACTACCTCGCGCGCCTGGGCTGGAGCCATGGTGATGACGAGATCTTCTCGCGCGCGCAGTTCGTCGAGTGGTTCAACCTCGACCACCTGGGCCGCAGCGCGGCGCAGTTCGACGAGACCAAGCTGCGCTGGGTCAACGCGCAGCACCTGAAGGCGATGGCCGACGATGCGCTGGCGCCGCTGGTGGCCGCGCAATTGCAGAAGCGCGGCATTACGGCCGACGAGCGCCTGCCGGCGATCTGCGGTCTCTTCAAGGACCGCTGCGACACCACGGTCGCGCTGGCCGGATGGGCGGCTGCGTTCTATGCCGATGTGCATCCGAGCGATGCCGATCGCGCGCAGCATATTTCTGCTGCGGTGCGGCCGGCAATCGCCGAACTTGCGGATAAGCTATCGGCCGTCGCTTGGGACAAGGCAGCGATCGCATCGGCCATCAAGGAAGTGCTGGTTGCGCAAGGTCTCAAGATGCCGGCGTTGGCCATGCCGGTGCGAGTGCTCGTGATGGGCACGCCGCAGACACCATCTCTCGATTCGGTTCTCGCGCTTTTTTCTCGCGAAACTATTTTGAAGAGATTGAAGGAAGCCTGATTTTCGGGCTATAATTTGAGGCTCGACACCCAGGGGGGTATAGCTCAGCTGGGAGAGCGCTTGCATGGCATGCAAGAGGTCAGCGGTTCGATCCCGCTTACCTCCACCAACATGGTGTCGAGTTGTAGAGAGTTTGAGAAACAAGCGCTGATCTCAGCGCGGTTCCTAAGGTTTTGACCCTATCGTCTAGAGGCCTAGGACACCACCCTTTCACGGTGGCTACCGGGGTTCGAATCCCCGTAGGGTCGCCAGTTTCACTGCAAGGTGAAGCCGGCACAAGTCGCAGCACTTGGCTCCTTTCGGAGTGAACGTTGTCTACCAGGAGTGGTAGTTCAGTTGGTTAGAATACCGGCCTGTCACGCCGGGGGTCGCGGGTTCGAGTCCCGTCCACTCCGCCAGATTTTTCGTTAGAGATCAATGGGTTGCAAGCTTCGGCTCGCAGCCCATTTTGGTTTTTGGAATCTGATTCGGTCATCTTTGGAATATGAATCTATGAATCAGCCGGCCGGCGTGGCTTTCTTCGTCTGGCGGCGGTCGTAGACCCGGGTGATCATGGCGTCACTGGAGTGCAACGTGGCCTCCTTCGTGTCGGTGTCGCCGCGGTCCAGCTTGTCCGTTACGCCCTTGGGTCGGCAGTCCTGCAGGCTGAAATGTTCGAAGGGAAGCCCCAGCGCCTGCGCGTGAACCTCTGCGGTCGCCATGAGGGTGCCGAGCAGCTTCCCCCACCCCGACTTCGTGTAGCGCTGCCCCTGCAGGGGCCCGAACAACAGGAACGAGCCGGCCAGGTTGTTGCGCTTGATCGCCAGCACCTCGTCGATCGTCTCGCGTAGTTCGGGCGACCGCTCGATCAGGATCTTCGGCTTCGTCGGGTCCTTGGAGTCTGTCCAGAGGATACCGGTATCAGAGATTGCATCGCGGGTGATCTTGCGCACTTCAAACGACCGACGCACGCACAGCCACGCTGTCAATTCAGAGCGAAGGCGATGATGTGGTACGGGCCACCAAGCACGCGGCCGGTCGCGACCACGATCTCAAGCTCGTCGTGCGTCACGTAGCGCTTGGCTTCCTCGACCACCTTGTTGTGCGAGATCCGGTCGAAGGGGTTCGATTCGATCATCCCCTTGCGGATTGCGTACTCGAGGATCAGCCGAGCCAATGCGATTTCCTTGTTCGCCTTGACGGGGCGGGTGTGCTCGTAGTGTTCGAGGTACTTGTAGCCCATTGTGCGGGTGATCTCGGCCACCTCCAGATGGCCCATGGCCTCAACGAGCTTCTTGGCCTCTTCCTTGTTCTCCGCGATGGCGACTCCGCGCGCTTATTCGCCGCTGTTTCGGGCAAGCCTTCCTGCCAATCGAACCACGCATCGACCAGCCCCTTGAAGC
>NZ_JBFUIU010001064.1:0-3158 GCF_056401695.1 Variovorax sp. P4_D9 | reverse complement strand
CAGAGCCCGGCCACGCTCGACCACGGCCCAGAGGATCAGACGCTCGGCCTCCTTTCGGTAGGCCCGTCGGGTAGCGACGGATTCGTGGAGGGCCAGCCAGGCCTGCACCGCCTCGTAGTCGTTGTTCGCGTCCAGCGTGCAGGTGGCCCCGGGAGCCCGGAACGTGCCGCGGGAGCCGTCGACCTCGTGCGGTATGTAGAGGCTTTCCCAGGGCACCACGTCATGCTGTGCTCCGACAGGGACCAATGCGCGGGCGCGCTCCGTGAGTTCCGGGTGCGCGGCGAAGAACGCCTCGATCTGCCGGGCGCTGGTGGCGCCCAGGCCGGGTATGGCCGTCCACCAGCGGCGCCGGCGTGGAATGCGCACGGTCAGATCGGCCAGGGTCTTGATGCCATGGGCTTTCATGGTGCGGGCGGCACGCGCGGGCAGCCAGTGTTCGACCTCGTCCGTCACCCGCGGCGCAGGCGCCGGCAGATGCCTTAGCGTCTCGATTGCGTTCAGGACCGAGCGCGCCCGCTCTTCGCGCTCGGCTGCTGGATGCTCCATCAATGCGGCCAGCGCTTCACGATGCCGAGAGCACGCGTAGGCGGCCAACTGGCGGCGGATCACGCCCGGCGCGCGTCAATGTAGTTGTCGCCTCTTTCATGCAGCCAGCGGCTGTATGTCTGATACCCGCGAATGTGTCTGAACGACGCAGTCACGTTCGGGGTTGAGGGTCACCGCGCCGATGGGCGACCAGTTGCGAGTCGGTCCTGACCAGCGCGCCGGGTTGAGGGCCCGGGCACGGGTGTACAACTCGTGGCGAGCAGCGAGGATGGCCTGGTCTTCACCGGCGTGGCGCTGAGCCGGGCTGACGTAGCGAATGCCGCTGTGTCGATGGTCATGGTTGTACCAACGCACGAAGCCGGCCGCCCACAAGCGCGCGTGCCCGAGATCGGCGAAGCCCTTGGTGGGGAACTCCGGGCGGTACTTGGCCGTGCGGAACAGCGACTCCGCATAGGCGTTGTCGTCGCTCACGCGAGGTCGCGAGTACGACGGCTTCACGCCCAGCCAGTTGAGCATCGCCAACACGGTCGTCGCCTTCAACGTGGACCCGTTGTCGCCATGCAGCACCGGCTTGGTGTCGAGCGTGGCAATGCTTTCGGCGAGCGCCGTACGGCGCACCAGATGCGCGGCATGGTCGGAGTCATCCGTATCGTGAACTTCCCAGCCCACGATCTTGCGGCTGTACAAGTCCAGGATCAGATAGAGGTGGAACCAGCGCCCGAGCACCTGCGCCGGCAGGTAGGTCATGTCCCAACACCACACCTGCCGCGGTGCTGCGGCGATGTGCGTGGTTGGCGGGCGCACGACCCTGGGCGCCTTGGCCCGGCCTCGGTGAGCTGTCTGCCCCTGAGCGCGCAGCACGCGGCTGAAGCTGGACTCGCTGGCCAGGTAGATGCCCTCGTCGGCCAGCATGGGCACGATGCGCGCCGGCGGCACGGCCGCAAAGCGCGGCTCGTTGGCCACGGCCAGCAGCTGTGCGCGCTCGGCGTGGCTCAGGGCATGGCTCGGCATGGGGCGCAAGGCCCGCGGCCTGCCATCGCCCGCCGTGAGCCCCTTGTGGGCCTGCCACCGCTGCAAGGTGCGCGCATCGATGCCGGCGATCTCGCAGGCCGGACGCAGTCGCGCTCCGGCGGCATGTGCAACATCGATGTCTCGGGCCAAGGCTTGGCGATCTTCGAGGCCGATCATTCGTCCTCGCCTTTGTTGAAGATCGCCGCCACTTTTTTTGACAGTACCAGGAGAGCCGCAGTCTCTGCCAGCGCCCGATCTTTGCGCAGCAGGTCGCGCTCCAGTTCCTTGATGCGCTTGGCGGAGGCTCGCGTGGCCTGGGGACTGGCCCGGGCCTCCTCGGGTTCAGCCAGCGCGGCTGTCGCACTGGCGCGCCATTTGTCCAGCTCGGCGGGGTACACCCCGTGCTCGCGGCACCATGCGCTCTTTGCGGCCTCGTCCATCGCCGCCGTTGTGATCACCGCCTCAAGCCGGGCGCGCGCAGTCCATGCCCGCCCKMGGGCGGGCATGGACTGCGCATCCTCGCGCCAACGCTCCAGTGTTCCCACTCCAATACCAACCTCGCGCGCCACCACTTCCAGCGCCGAACTCTCCGGCGGCAGCAATCTTGCTACCGCTCGGTCCTTGAATGCTTTTCCGTATCGAGCCACTCTCATCCTTCATCGCCGCCCCCGGGTTCTTGGTTCTATAGAGGCGACAACCATTCTGCCGCGGGGGGCTGCTCATGCCCTGCTTCGGCCGGCTTGGCGATCCGGATACTTTTCATGAGCACCAGTTTAGGCAAAAAAAACATCTATTGCGATAAGCATGATTATCTGAATAGTACGAACATACTTTAGGGTTCTGAATGGGGATCCGCCAAGATTGGTGCCTCCTCCTGAAGGCCGGCCAAGGAAAAAGAAAAGGACGGACGAGTACTTCCGCAATGGGGCCCCGAGCCGTCGTTCGCTCTGCTCCGAAGCTGACGTTTCGCCGTCCAGCGAGTTCATCCGGAGCAAAGCGAGAGGCGTGGTCTCGGTGTCGACGCCATGGAGGGCAACTCCGACTGTTGACCGCTTTCCGCGAGGTTCACCCCGATGGGGGCAGATTTACCGCGCTGCGCAGCGCACCGGGCTATTTGCCGTGCTCGCGCGACGGCTGTTCAAGGAACTTCACATGTTTCAGCCGCGGCGACAGCGGATTTCAAATTCTGTAAGAGCCAACGCCTCCCGAGTCTGTTAGACCCGGCAAGGTGCGCCGTTTCTCGAGATCGAAGTTCAAGTCGGCACCAAACAAAATCGGCCTGCAGCCCGCGCCGGTGCTCGTTTTCGGCCTTGGCGTTGAGCAATTAACCGGACAGCAGTGATGCACGACAACCACTTACGGATGCAAGTCTGTGCGCGAAGACTGCCCGGCGCAAGCTGTTGACTTTCAAAGGAAAAACTCTCGCGACCGTATCGATCYGCAGAGAAAGTTCAATTACCCCATCGCACTGCTGACGCGCCTGCACCCGGGCTGCGAGGATCCCGACCTGCCTTGGCGGCTAGCGCGCTGGGAGAGCGAGGGGCCTGAATCCGGGGGTGAGGTGGAGCGGTATGTCTTTGGACCTGCGCGGGGTGTGCCCC
>NZ_JBFUIU010001063.1:0-2563 GCF_056401695.1 Variovorax sp. P4_D9 | reverse complement strand
CCTACACGCAAGGCGGCGGCGTGCCGCACCTGATCGCCGTGCATGCCGACAAGAGCGGCAAGGCACGCGACCTGGCGCTGTCCTACGCCACCGCCAACGGCGGCGGCAAGGCCGGCATCATCGAGACCAACTTCCGCGAAGAAACCGAGACCGACCTGTTCGGCGAACAAGCGGTTCTCTGCGGTGGCACGGTCGAACTGATCAAGGCTGGTTTCGAGACGCTGGTGGAAGCCGGCTATGCGCCCGAGATGGCGTACTTCGAATGCCTGCATGAACTCAAGCTGATCGTCGACCTGATCTATGAAGGCGGCATCGCCAACATGAACTACTCGATCTCGAACAACGCCGAGTACGGCGAATACGTGACCGGCCCGCGCATCGTGACGGAGGAAACCAAGAAGGTCATGAAGCAGGTCCTGAAGGACATCCAGACCGGCGAATACGCCAAGAGCTTCGTGCTGGAAAACGCGGGCGGCGCGCCGACGCTGATCAGCCGTCGCCGCCTCAACGCCGAGCACCAGATCGAAGTGGTCGGCGAGAAGCTGCGTGCGATGATGCCGTGGATCAAGAAGAACAAGCTGGTCGACCAGACCCGCAACTGATCGGATCGTTTTCCGAAGCGAAAAGGGCCACCACGCGGTGGCCCTTTTTCATGGAGGCGCGCATGGCGCCTGAACTACACTGCCACCGATGTCTGTTTCCGCCCGTCCTGCCCCGTACCCGAGTCCCTTCCGTGCCGGAGGCCGACCCCATGCATGACGACACGCTGCCTGACGAGGTGCCCACGCGCAAGCGCCGCAAGGGCATCTACATCCTGCCGAACCTGTTCACGCTGGCGGCGCTCTTCGGCGGCTTCTACTCGGTCGTGATGGCGATGAACGCGCRCTTCGACCTGGCGGCGCTCGGTGTCTTCGCGGCGATGATCCTCGACAGCCTCGATGGTCGCGTGGCCCGCATGACCAATACGCAGAGCGCCTTCGGCGAACAGATGGATTCGCTGTCCGACATGGTGTCCTTCGGCGCCGCGCCGGCGCTGATCGCCTACGAATGGTCGCTGAAGGGCCTGGGCCGCTGGGGCTGGATCGCGGCCTTCGTCTACTGCGCCTGCGCGGCGCTGCGCCTCGCGCGCTTCAACGTCAACACCGGGGTGGTCGACAAGCGCTGGTTCCAGGGCCTGCCGTCGCCGGCCGCGGCGGCGCTGGTGGCCGGCTTCATCTGGCTCATGACCGAATGGGGCAAGCGCGGCGGCGAGGTGCTGTATCTGTCGTGGAACCAGATCACCTGGATCACGTTCGGCTTCACGCTGTACGCGGGACTCTCGATGGTGACCAACGCGCCTTTCTACAGCTTCAAGGATGTCCAGATGAAGAAGAGCGTGCCCTTTGCGGTGATCGTTCTGATCGCGCTCGGCATCGCGGTCATCAACATCCATCCGCCTACGGTGCTGTTCGGCTGCTTCGTCGCCTATGGATTGAGCGGCTACGTGGTCTATGCCTGGCGCAAGGCCAAGGGCCAGCAGGTCAGTGTGATCAGTATCTCGACCGACGAGCCCGATGAACGTGGCCTGCATAACTAGCTCGTCCCCAGGTTGCCCCCACTTCGTCGTGTCGGGGCGCCCACCCCCTACCGGGGGCAACAGCAGCGGCCCGGCGAAGCCGGTTCAGCGGTGTTTCACCAACGGGCCTGGCTGCGCCGGCCGATGATTGACGGCGCCGTGGTTTGACTTTGGCTGCGCGCAGCGCGCCTGTTGGTGGGCTGCCACGGAACCGGCTTTACCGGGCCGTGGGCAGCGCCCCCTGCAAGGGGGTGGGTGGCTACACGAAGTGAGCCGACCTGGGGGTGTGCTATATTTCACTCCTCATGAACAAGATTTCGCTGGCCCTACTACTGATCCCCTTCGGGCGGAGACGGTAGAGCGCGCGCGCAAATCCCTCACTACGGCCCGTTCGCACTAGCAACGGGCCGTTTTGTTTGGGGTTGCTGGTGGATTCCCAACCACAGCGAGAAATCCAAGATGTTGAAGCAACCCAACCGCAAGTACCGCGCCTTCGCTCCGATCGGTTTGAAGGACCGCACCTGGCCCGACACCGTGCTGACCCGCGCGCCGATCTGGCTGTCGACCGACCTGCGCGATGGCAACCAGGCACTGGTGGAGCCAATGGACATCGCTCGCAAGATGAAGATGTTCGAGACGCTGGTGGCGATCGGCTTCAAGGAGATCGAGGTCGGCTTCCCCTCGGCCTCGCAGATCGAGTTCGACTTCGTGCGCAAGCTGATCGAGGAAGATCGCATTCCCGACGACGTGACGATCCAGGTGCTGACGCAGGCCCGCGACCACCTGATCGAGCGCACCTTCGAGGCCCTGCAGGGCGCACCGCGCGCCATCGTGCACCTGTACAACGCGGTGGCGCCGATCATGCGGCGGGTGGTGCTCGGCATGGACGAGGACCAGATCGTCGAACTCGCGACGACGCATGCGCGCATGTTCAATGCATGCGCCGCGAAGCGGCCGGCGACCGAGTGGACCTTCCAGTATTCGCCCGAGATGTTCTCGGGCACCGAC